>JBIOJU010000150.1:0-3764 GCA_044451165.1 Chlamydiales bacterium
ATTGTTTTATAAATTCTTGTTTCTGTTGATCCACTTTAACCTCTCCCCACGCCATATATCCCTCCATTGTCGGACAGATATTAAAACATGTGTAAATGATGATGCTTGGCTAAAGTGTAAACGATGATGGTTGACTGTACCTCCGTGAAAGCGGCGCCAGGTCGCCGCACTCCAAAACGTTCTCATTTAGTTTTGCATTCTGCATCACTTGTGTCCTTCCCATGAGCGGAAGCTCAGTGCCTCCATGAGATGGTTGCTCGCGATTGCTTTTCCTCCGTCTAGATCGGCGATGGTGCGAGCGACTTTTAGGATGCGTGAATAGGCGCGTGCAGAAAGCCCCATCTTGTCGACAGCTTGTCTGATGAGACTTTGCGAAGTGGCATCGAGCGCGCAAAATTGTTTGAGTTCATTTGTGCTCATCTCGCCATTGCATTTTTCACTTTGAAAACGCTGCTTTTGTATGGCACGTGCTTCCTCTACACGCCTGCGCACCTGGGCTGTGGATTCTCCGAGACGTTCTGATGAGAGCTCGCTAAATGAGATGGGAGGAACTTCGATATGCATGTCAATCCTGTCAAGGAGAGGTCCCGAGATCTTGCTGCGGTACCGTTCGATTTGCAAGGGGGTATCGCGGCACGGCTTTTGGGGATGTCCGAGATATCCGCAAGGACACGGGTTCATCGCTGCAACAAAAAGACACTGGGTTGGAAAGGTGAGCGTTGTGCTTGCACGCGTGATGGTGACGGTGCGATTTTCTAGAGGCTGTCTTAATACTTCCAGGGAGTGTCTAGAAAATTCAGGGAGTTCGTCGAGAAAAAGAATGCCGAGATGGGCAAGAGAAAGTTCGCCCGGGCGCGGCGTACGTCCGCCTCCTACTAGGCCGATCGCGCTGATGGTATGGTGGGGATTGCGAAAAGGTCGTGCTGGGATAAGAGAGGCGCCTTCTGGCAGAAGATTTGCAAGCGAGTGGATCTTTGTCACTTCAAGCGTCTCATCGAGAGAGAGGGGTGGAAGTATTCCGGCAAGAGCTTTGGCAAGAAGTGTTTTACCGGTACCTGGTGGTCCAAAGAGGAGAAGATTGTGACCTCCACTTGCTGCGATTTCAAGTGCGCGTTTAGCGCCGCTTTGTCCTTTGATCTCGGCAAAATCTACCTGGATGCGCGCTTGTACGTCCTTATGATGATGTGATGTGTGGGCTGTGGGGGTAAAGGTGCTAGGTTTTTTTAAGAACTGAACCGCCTGATTGAGATTTTCCATGCCGAAAATCTGAATTCCTGAGACTACAGATGCCTCGAGAGCTTGACTTTTGGGAAGGAGCAGCCCTTTTTTTCCCAGCTTGCGTGCAAGAAGGGCGGCTGCCAGCGCACCGCGCATAGGGCGCATGACTCCAGTAAGAGAGAGTTCACCGACGCACAAAAAATCGCTTGCGATAGATGAGGTGATCTCTCCTTGAGAAAGAAGGATCGCAAGGGCAATGGGAAGATCGTAGAGTGCTCCCTCTTTCTTTAAATCTGCTGGGGCGAGATTGACGACACATTCGGCGTCCATCCGGTAACCAGAATTTGTGAGTGCGGAAAGAACGCGATCTTTAGATTCTTTGACGGCAGTATCCGGGAGGCCGACAATGACAAAGTGGCTCCTGTTTCCTTTTTTGACATCAGCTTCCACATCGATGAGCTCTGCATCAAGTCCGAAAAAGGCGACCGATTGAAGATGTGATGGAGCCATTTTTAATCCTAATTATATTGAAACTGTTCAATCCAGTCTTGCGGGATGCCGGCTTTTTTGCGCTCCCCCTCCATGAGGATAAATCCCCTCGCACGATCTGGCGTAAGAAGTGGAGGTACATGTGCTCTCCACGTGTCCCAGTCGGAAAAGTTGAGCTCTTTAAACTTCTTTAGCCATTGGTACCCGAAGGAGACGTGACCGATCTCATCCTTTAAAATCGTCTGCATGAGGTCAGAAGATGCCTCGTCGCCATGACGGGCAAAAGAGCGCCCATACATGGGTGCAAAATCGAGATTGGCCATTTCAAAGGTGAGGCTCATCACACTGACGTAATGGAGAGGAGAGGTCAAGAATGGGACGTGTGACCAGAAATGTTTGTAGAGAGGAAGGTCGCCAAATTTTAGTCCGAGCTCTCTCATCCGATCGACGTAGAGTTTGACGTGTCCCTGCTCTTCACGAAGGGTGTGTGCAACGCCGCGTCGAAATTGTTTAGGAGCTTCTGGGAAAGCAAGAAGAGCATAGGCCATGATTTCGACTGCAAGGAGCTCGTGACCCGCAAATCGGTGGAGGCAGACTGCTCGTTTATCGGGATTTCCATGTTCGTGGAGAGCGGGAAGTTTTTCTTTCGAGCTGTGCCGTTTAAATCCCATGCCTGGGGGACGTGCTGGCTCTTTCCAGAAGAGGGGCGTCCCAGGATTCTCATCGGTGAGAGTTCCCGGATCAATGAGCTTCTCCTCAAGTGTCTCGGCAGAAAGAATACGCCGCGCAAACTCCCGCATTTCCATAGGAGAGGCATTCTAACACAAAAAGAAAATTGTAAAGCAAATAGACTGTTGAAAGAGAAAGAATTGCAACCACAGAGGGCACAGAGGAGGAGATGAATTTTTTCTTCTCTGTGTCCTCTGTGCTCTCGGTGGTAAAAAATCCCTCTTTCTTGGTCCTTCTTCTTCTTTTATTCCACGCTGAGGACGAAGAAGGCTGGGAAGGCGAAGTTGTTACTTGCCCTTGGAGAACCAAGGAGAGTGACTCTTTTGCCCACAAGGCTTTGCAAGTTGATCTTTGTACTGTAGACATACGCCACTGGAAGATCTTTATCGCGTATGATGAAGTCGCCAGGCTTGTTTTTGACAGGAGAGGTGTAGGCTTCAACAATACCGGTGATGGGCACTGCAGCAAGCTTCTGCTCTTCGTAAAACTGCTCGAGGGTTTTCTCTTCATTCAGATGTGCCCAAGAGAGAAACATCGCCTCTTCCATTGGCTCCCACATTTTCATGCGATCAGAGATCTGGTGAAGTGAAGCATCTTGCGGAGCGTCCTGTTTTTGCACATTGCGGTTAAGCGCATGAGAGGTTCCTTTGCTTTCACCCATCTCGAGTCTTTTTTGAACATAGGCTTCTTGCGTGCTTGCTAGCAGCTCTTTTGCTTTTTCAACATACTCTGGAAAATCTACATAGTCACTGATGATGGTTTTATAGCTATGAGAGACGCGGTCGATATCCATCTCATCCAGTGATTTACGAAGCTCTGTTTTGCTGAGCAGGTTGGCAGCTTCCAGGAGCTGCTCTGCGTTCACACGGCGCTTTTCTGCTTGAAGTTTGATTTCGGGACCGCCTACTTTTTCGAGATACTCTTTTGCGACATAAAAGTGGGTCCTTTCAGGAGCTGCAATTTCGAGCCACTTGTTGTTTGCGGAGCAAACAACTCCTTGCACTTTATCGCCCATGTTGAGGTGACTAATAACAGGGGCTTCTGTATTCGGTTCGAGACGTACGTTGACGCGGTTTCCTTCGACAACGTTGTCTAGAATAAAACTGCGGAACACATAGGCTTTAATTCCAGTAGGTGCTTGGACTGCCCAAAAATCTCCCTTTTCGCCAACCACTGTGACCAGCTCATTTTTTTCTAGCTCGCGAATGACATGGCTATCCATGTCTGCTTTCAAGCGGAGACGCACTTTTTTCCCTTTCACTTTTCCTGTGAAAGGAGAAACTGCTTTTTCGCTAATAGCAATTTTAACAGGGGCGGGCGTAGGTACA
>JBIOJU010000151.1:0-3753 GCA_044451165.1 Chlamydiales bacterium
CACGCGAAGCCCCACTGGGGCTTCTTCCTTTTTTTGATTCTTGCTGCATTGGGCGGGATCCCCTCACGGCCTTCGGCCTCCGGGGCGGCGACTCCCCAGCGCAAGGCTGGGGAGCTCGACTCCCACGCGAAGCCCCACTGGGGCTTCTTCCGAGCATTTTTTTGCTCAGCAAAAAATTGCTCGGAGTGGGAGTCGAACCCACACGGCTTATTCAGCCAGGGGATTTTAAGTCCCCAGTGTCTACCATTCCACCATCCAAGCAAAGCTTTGTGAGTTTACCCCTCCGCGGGGAAAAGATTCAAGGAGGCGATAAAAATCTGTATTGTAAATATTTTTTTTAATAGAAGGAGGGAATGAAGACACTGCTTATTTCACTTTCCACATTGTCTATGCTACTTCCGCAGCTTCTGCGAGGCGATGGTGTAGATGAGGAACTGGGCGCGGCTCAAAATGACGCGCATCAAGGCGTGGTAAAGCAGACAATCTCCCAGGGAAAAGAGAAAGTCAAACATAAGCTTGCGCATGCGGAAGAGTTTGGGGCGAAAAATCCTGGGGGCTTCTTTATCACAGGAGGGTTTCTCTACTGGCAGGCGCATGAAGATGGGCTGGAGTATGCGACAAGCAGCGCAAACATTAGCACTGCTACCGGAAAAACATATGAGCCTGATTTTTCATGGAGCCCTGGGTTTTCGCTTGGGGTGGGATATACTCTGCCTGTTGCGATCATCGATTTAGAACTCGGCTGGTCACGCCTATTTACACATGGCCGTGGTGCTGCGTCTAATTCGCCCTCTACGAATCTTTTTCAAGTATTGGATTATCCGGGTATCGGGCTGTCATCAGTCGCTCTTAGCCATGCATCTTCGAAGTGGCAGCTCCATTACAATGTGGTGGACATGCTGTTTTCAAGGGAATTTAAAGTGAACCGCTACCTCTACATGAAACCTTCTGGTGGGCTTCGTCTTGCATGGATTCAGCAGAACTACCGCGTGACCTATGACTACCTCACGACACCCATGAACACCACGCTTGTGCATTTTAAAAACCAGTTTCGCGGGGTTGGTGTTCGGGCGGGGCTGGATGCATACTGGCAGCTGCACCACATGTTTTCCATTTTTGCAAAGGGCGGGTTTTCTCTCTTCCAGGGAAAATTTCATCTCCGGGAAACAAACGAGCTACAAGCCGATTCGCTTACGCCGGTGACTACTTACGTCAATCTGAAAGATGAACTAATTAGAATTGTTCCAGAGTTTGATGCTTCTTTGGGTGCACGTCTCGAAGTGGGTCGCTACCACACTCACTACAGGTTTGAACTTTTAGCAGCATGGGAATACCTGCTATATCCTCGTCAAAATCAACTCTTTCTATTCACAGACTCTTTTGCTCTTGGAAAAGGCATGCGCGAACGCGGCGACCTAAGCTTCCAGGGTCTTACCCTGGAAGCGCTTCTCCATTTCTAATGCAAAAGTTCAGACCATGTCATGGTCTGAACTCTGAACGAGGCATGGGCACAGGCACGTTTACGGGAACGACAGAGCGCCGTGGATCCTGGACGATGTGGACAGCGCAAAGATTTTCTTTTTCTCTTAGCACCATGTCCACTAAGTCCACAGTCCACAGCGCTCTTCATTACTTACGTGCCCGTAAACGTGCCTGTGCCCATGCCCAAAGTCAGACCACGGAGTGGTCTGACCTGTTGTTATCGCCAGTCACCTGGAGGGAAGGATGGGGTGAAGCTGGTGTATGAGCTCTCTTGTACGAAGGACATTGAGGAGCTTGTTGTGACAACGCGGTGAAGCTGGTTCCCCTCGCTATCAGAATAGTTGTCCTCATCGTCATCTTTTTTCTTCTTCTTCTCTTCGTGCTTGGGTTGCTCTTCTTCTACTGGCTTGGAAAAAACACTTCCTTCAGAAAGCCCCCGATCTTTTTCTTTATAGCGGCTAAGGGTTTCTGAGATAAGTGTGGGAGGGGGAGGAAATAAAGGGGTGAACATCGATGATGAAACTTGCGTTTCATCACTTGTACCACCTCCTTCTACGTTTGTATCGTGTTTAGGGGTTTCTCTATTCGAGTCATGTTCTACACGTTCTGGATGATCACCTCGCTCCTGACGATCCCCTCTTCTTCTACGGTGGCGCCTTCTATCGCGGCGTCGGTCTCCACGAGGATGTTGCTGATGTGGTTGTCCAGCAGCGATGCCTTCCTCTGCGACAGCACTCTCCTCCTGTTCCTCACGTCTTTCGGGAACTTCTCTTGGTGTGCGCATGGGAGCTTCGCGTCCGCCGCTGATTTTGATTGTGCGGTCAATTGGCGCGTTTTTGAGGGTTACGCGTGCTTCTTTAACTTCTACGACCTCGTAATCACTGACGGGCACAAGAAATGATCTTGGCTTCTCAAGCGATCGGAAAAAGAAGGAGTTACCAAAGGAGACGACTTCGACTGCATCGACTTGGTACTCCTCCTGACCGGATGCTTTACTACTGCGAACTAGGAGCCGATATCCCTCCTTGGGAGAGATGATTGTCTCTATGACGGGTTCTCTTGTAAAATTCACTGAATATTCCAGGGTTAAATGTGTTTAGCCTAGCCATAAGCAAGAGTGCTATTTCTCCTTTGATGCCATGTATTCTAGTAGATCGGCGACACGATGAGCATACCCCATCTCGTTATCGTACCAGGCAATAAGTTTATAAAAATGTGGATTTAGGGCGATCCCAGCTCCCTTATCAAAAATGCAGGAAGCTGGATTACCGATAAAATCTGAGGAGACCACCTCTTCATCACAAAATTCGATGATCCCCTTCATGGGGCCGTCTGCTGCTTTTTTCATCGCATTGCAGATGGCCTCATAGGTGGTCGCCTTACTTAAACGTACGGTAAGGTCGACCACAGAAACGTCAGTCGTAGGTATCCGAAAAGCCATACCTGTGAGTTTTCCCTTCAATTGGGGCAGCGTCTGCACGACGGCTTTTGCTGCTCCCGTTGATGAAGGAATGATATTGATACTCGCCGCTCTTCCACCTCGCCAATCTTTTTTCGAAGGACCATCCACACTCGGCTGTGAAGCTGTGAGCGAATGCACAGTCGTCATAAGGCCCTCCTCAATCCCAAAGTTCTCCAGGAGAACTTTGGTAAGAGGTGCGAGGCAATTGGTTGTACACGAGGCATTAGAAACAACGCTGTCTTCTTTAGGATTATACTTCTCTTGGTTGACCCCCAACACGAATGTGGGAATCTCCCCTTTTGCAGGAGCTGTGATGATGACTCTTTTTGCACCTGCGTATATGTGCTTTTCGGCATCGGCCTTCTCGGTGAAATGGCCGCTGGATTCTACAACGTAATCTACTCCCAGTTGCTTCCATGGCAGCTGGGCAGGATCTTTCTCTGCAAACGCGAGGATCTTCTTCTCATTCACAATGAGAGCATTCTCTTCGGCTTTGACAGAAAAATTGGGTTTGCGGTGGATGGAATCATGCTTTAGAAGGTAGGCAAGGTTATCCGCGGGCACGATATCATTGATAGCCACGATCTCAAAATCTTTGTATTTTTCTACAATGATCCGAAAGACCAGCCTACCAATCCGCCCAAAACCGTTAATTGCTACCTTTATGGGCATCAATCCCCCTCAAATGATCTCTCAAGCATAACGGACGAAGCAGAGAAAGTAAAGATTAACGATGAATGAAGAGGAAGAGGAAAATTTTACCACCGAGCACGCCGAGAGCACCGAGATGAAGAAAGAAAAGAATTTAA
>JBIOJU010000152.1:0-3744 GCA_044451165.1 Chlamydiales bacterium
GGAGTAGCATGCCCCTCACCGCCCTCCCCACCTGGTTGATGGATCACATAATAGTTATCTTCTCTCGTCACACCAAACCCACGTGTCTTCAACATTTGGAGAAGCGCTCGTAGTACATTTTCAGAACTTACGGGTTTACCAGATGAAAGTGTGACATTGAATTCGAGCTCGCGATTATTAAAAATGAAGTTCACGGCTGAAATACGACTGACAAAACGGATCACTTCGACAATCGGGACGTCGTAAAAATTGATCGTATGACCGCTCTCCACCCGTGCTTCTTCTACACGAATTTCTTCGCTTCTAAGAAATGAGCAAGACATCACGATCAGTGAGCCGAGTAAGATCTGCTTTGCTTTATTTGTTCTCATAATTCATGCCACGCCACGAACATATTAAGAGGACCCCGACTTTTATTTACAGAAGTTTTTTGTCCTTGAGAAATTTCGCGGGCTTCCGAAATAATATGACCGCGCGGGCTTGTCTTGTCCGCAGAAAGGACGAAAATGAAAGCAACAACGATTGATAATTTAGACATCAAAATTCATGAGCGATATGCACACGACCAGAAAGTGTATGACCGCTCATTCGTTAGAGATGCATCCATTGTCACCCATCACGCAGACATCGCCGCAACATCTGCTATCTACTCCTCTCAACACGAGGCACTTTTTGAGCTGAATGTCAAAAATCACGCGTGGGCACATTTCACACCTCCCGCACTGTACTACCGAGCCCGCAACCGATTTTTTTCCTACACCATCTTGCCCTTTCTCTCATTCGATGAGGAGAATGAGAGCAATGTCGAAGAACAAGAAGAAGAGGAAGAGAAAAAAAATCCTCTGAAAAAAAAGACACTTGAGGCGGTGAAAGGAAAAAATCAAGACCCTTCCCTCTTTGAACGCGATAAGAGCAAGATTATCCACCTCCTAGAAACTGTCGATCACCTCAACGAAATTCTCGGACAGATCAACGCTAAAAAGCTCCAGTATCAGAAAGGATAGAAGAAAAAGAAGCGATGAACGGAAGAAAAAATCGATTGACTTCGATTGTAGCTTATTTGCTACAATAAAAAGCAGATGTCCTTTGATATTGAAATTTACATAGCACCTTCTGGGAAAAAACCTTATGTAGAGTGGGAGACGAATCTTCCGAAAAATATACGGGCCATTGTAACAGCAAGACTGGGGCGGTTAAGAGGTGGGAACTTCGGAGATTGTAAGCCGCTCGTTAACGCCAAAGGAATTTACGAAATGCGCATTCATATAGGACCAGGATATAGGATTTATTATGGCAAAAAAAAGCATGCAATTGTACTTCTTCTTTGCGGAGGACAAAAATCCACACAGTCAAAAGATTTAAAAAAAGCAAAAGAATACTGGCTTGACTATCTCGACCAGGGGGAAAGAAAATGAGAAAAAAATCCATGGATTACAAAGAATATCTACTCGAGAGGCTTCAAGATCCTGAAGAAGCCGCTGCTTATTTAAATGCGGCGCTTGACGATGAAGATCCTGAGATTTTTTTACTTGCGCTGAAAGATATCGCTGAGGCGCATGGCGGTATCACCAAATTAGCAAAAGAGACGACCCTGAATCGTGAGAGTCTTTACCGCACACTTTCCATTAGAGGTAATCCTCGTCTAACATCATTGGTAGCAATCTTAGGAGCGTGTAACCTACACTTGTCCATTAAACCCTTAAGAATTTAAATTTCATGATTTTGCTTGGTATTTTAGGTGCAACGGGAAAGATGGGTAGAGCAGTTTTACAGGCTGCTGCCCGCGATAAGGATGTGAAAATTGTAGGCGGATGTGCCTCACCTCACTCTTCGCATCTTGGAAAAGATTTAGGCCTCCTTGTTGGAGAGCAGCCTACCCACACCTTACTCTCACAACTGGTAGATGCATTTGCAGAAGAGTGCGACGTTCTCATTGATTTTTCCTCGACGGCTGCCGCAAATAGCTATGTTCAAGCTGCTCTGAAATATGGAAAGCCCCTTGTGATAGGAACAACAGGTCATTCGACAGAAACCCACCTGAACTTTGAAATCGCGGCAAAGCAGATTCCAATTTTTTATGCTCCCAATTTTAGTTTGGGAATGGCGCTCTGCATCGAAGCATCGGGGTTTTTTGCCAGGCACCTGAAGGGATCTTGCCATGTCGATATTCTTGAGACGCACCACACGCAAAAAAAAGATGCGCCGAGCGGTTCTGCGCTTGCGCTTGCAAAAAGTTTAGACTTTGGCGGAATCTATCCAGGAACACTCGTAGAATCACCGCGCAGTAAAGAAGCAGTCGCCATCCACTCTCTCCGTAGGGGCAGTGTTGTCGGAGAACACGAGGTGATCTTTGAATGCGAAGGCGAAAGACTCACCCTCAAACATGAAGTCCTCTCCCGCGAAACCTTTGCCAAGGGAGGCCTCAAGGCCGCTAAATTTTTAGCAAGCGCCTCCCCCGGCCTCTACTCGATCAAAGATCTCCTCCATAAGTAAGTTTTCTTTCTTCTCTTCCCTTGCAGAAAACCCCCCGAACCTCCATCATTTCAATAGATGGAACGAGTACCTATAAAAGATTTCTTTATTGGCAAAAAAGAGCCTCTTGTTGTGATCTGCGGTCCTTGCGTGATCGAGGGAGAAGATGAGGCGCTCTTTGCTGCAGAAAGACTCAAGGAGATCTTCAGCTCCTTGGGGATCCCTTTGATCTATAAATCCAGCTATGACAAGGCCAACCGCTCTTCTCATGCCTCTTTTCGTGGACCGGGACTGGAAAAGGGCCTGCGTATTTTAGAGAAGGTGCGCGATCAATTTGATCTGCCCATTTTAACCGACGTCCACGACACCCATGAGGCAAAAATTGCAGGCGCAGTCTGCGACGTGGTCCAGATTCCCGCCTTTCTTTGTCGTCAAACAGACCTGATTGTTGCAGCTGCTGAAACAGGCGCTGTGATCAATGTTAAAAAGGGGCAGTTCATGGCTCCTTGGGACATGAAAAATGTCGTTGAAAAAATTGTGACTGCAGGGAATCGAAAAATCATCTTAACCGATCGAGGCACCTCTTTTGGCTATAACAATCTAGTCTCTGACATGCGTGCGATTCCGGAGATGCAGAAATTGGGTTTTCCCGTCTGTTATGATGCCTCGCACTCTGTCATGCTGCCGGGTGGGTTAGGTCAAACTTCCGGTGGGCAGCGTGAATTTATTCCAACGCTTGCAAAAGCGGCTGTTGCCGCGGGCTGTAACTCTCTCTTCATCGAAGCGCATCCAGACCCCTCTTCCGCAAAAAGCGACAAGGATTCTGTGCTTTCATTCGAAGCACTTCCACCACTCCTCGAAATACTGCTCAAAGTCTATGACGTAGTGAATGAGAGAGAGGCAGAATGTTTCACAAAATGACTGTGCGTAGCTCGCTTCTTTTTGCTGCGACCACTCTTCTCGGGGCGGCATACACCTGCATCATTCACCCCTCGGACATCGCAGCGTACAAAGAGCTGGTCTATTCTCTGCAGAAAAAAAGTCCTACGCACAAACAGATCTCCTCTCATTCACATCAGACACGTCAAGGCGTACGCAAGGATATCTGGTTTGCTCAAGAGGATGGGACGAGGCTACAGACAAGAATTGAAAGTCGCTCTTACCTCCTCACCCTTCAACCTAAGGGAAATCGATTTGAAGCCGTTGAAGAATTACAAAAAATCCGCTGCTGGATGCAAGATCGTCTTTACCTTTCTAGCACAAGTCATCCTA
>JBIOJU010000153.1:0-3743 GCA_044451165.1 Chlamydiales bacterium
CGCCACGAGATCCTCAAAAGCTCTTCTGCGCGCGTTCTTGAAGAGGTCTTGCGCATGCTCGAGTCTGGTTCAAGCGGCTCCTTCATTCATCTCATGACAGAACATGGGTTATTGCAGATGATCTTGCCTGTGCTTGCTGAATTTTTAGAAACAGAAGATGGAAAGGAGATCTACTCCTATTTGCAAGAGGTAGACACAACATTCCATGAGCCTTCCATCACGCCCCTCCAACGACCTCTTTTGGTGAGCTGCCTTCTCTGGCCGATCTTTGTGAAAAGAATTTCCATCCACTTTGAAGAGCGCGGGCGCCATCCTCACCTGGGAGAAATCTATCAAGAAGCACAGGACCTCATTGAGGAGATTTTTCGTACGTTCCTAAACATCCCGCGACGCCTGAAGATGGAAGTCGCCTCCATCCTCACCTCGCAATACCGTTTAACCCCTCTCGAAAAAAGACGCTCGCCTAGACTACGTATACCGCATGATCCCGATTTTCCTCTTGCCTTACGCTTTTTACAAATTCGTGCTGCTCTCGAGCCCGGCTTACAGCTTGTCTGGCAAGAGTGGAGCGAGGCGATCACCTCTCCCCTTCCAGTCCGTTCTACGAGACGAAGAAGAAGACGCCCCGCCTCATGACCGATCTTTTTATCTTTGCAGGAGAAGCCAGTGCAGATCTTCTTGGGCAAGAACTCCTCAAAGGCTTAAACAGCCAGAAACTTAAGATCACAGGCGTCGGCGGTCCTAAAATGAGGGCCGGTGGATTTTTCGGCATCGCCCAGATGGAAGAGTTCCGCGTCATGGGTTTTGTCGACGTCTTTTTAGCCCTTCCAAAATTGATCCGAAAATTCTTTGCAATCCGTAGAGAGATTTTGGCGATGAGCCCCAAAGTGGTCCTCTTTATTGACTACCCGGGATTTAATCTCCGCATGGCTAAGAGCCTGCGCAAAAAAGGGTTTTCGGGAAAGATCTGCCACTTTGTCTGCCCTTCTGTCTGGGCGTGGGGAAAAAAGCGCATTCCACTCATGGCAAAGACACTCGATCTACTTCTGACAATCTTGCCATTTGAGCCCCGCTACTTCACACACACCTCGCTAAAAGCAAAATATGTTGGCCACCCGCTTGCAGAGCGCATCAAAGCGCATACCTACAGGGACAATCTATTCCCCAAAGAGAAACGGCTGATCGGCATTTTCCCTGGCAGTAGAAAAAAGGAGATCTTGCGCAACTTTCCTCAGCATCTGCGCGTCGCAAAGCGTCTTCTTGCTCTCTATCCAGATCTTCTCTTCGGCGTCTCCATTTCTCACCCTTCATTTATCCCCCTTTTAAAAGAAATGGCGGCGCGAGAAGGAGTGGAAATCATACTTGTTCCCCCCGATCAAACCTACGACCTCATGCGCGCATCAACAGCTGCGATTGCCAAATCGGGTACCGTTACACTAGAACTCGCGCTTCATGCCGTTCCCACGGTTGTCACCTATGCCATCTCCCCGCTCGATCTTTTCATCGCACGCGATCTACTGCGCATCCGCCTTCCCTACTACTGTCTTGTCAATATCATCCAAGAGGAAGAGGTATTCCCCGAGCTCTTCGGCCCACACTTCACAGAAGAGAGACTCTTTGGACATTTACACACCCTTCTAACCGATTCAACAGCTCAGCAGAGCTGCAAGAAAAAGTGCGAGCAAATCAAAACAAACCTTTCCCAAAAAGAAACTGTGAAGGAAGTGGTCAGCTGTTTAAAAGAAATGATGGCTATGAATGATGAGTGAAAAGAAAGAATTTGTCTTCACTCATCGTTCAGCGTTTCTAATCTACTACTCTTCGACTTAGGAGATTCTGCCAGCAATGCCAATAATCCCTATTAGGATGAGGTAGATTGCCACGATAAAGTTGAGAATGGCTGGAAAGATGAGAATTAAAATCCCGGCTATTAATGCCATAACCGGATGAATGAGTGGACTCATTGAGAACCTCCTTTTTTACACTCCATACCTCCTGAACAATATTTTTTGCAAAAAATATTTTAGAATTCTCTAACAACTTCTTTGGGCGGTTTGTCATCTCGTAAACCTTTAAATACCGGTTGACGCATGATGCCATCTTGCGTCCATTCGTAGAAGGAGACGTCACACACAAGTTCTGGTTTTACCCAGGTGACAGGAGCATTAGCTGCAGGAGTAGTTGCGAAAGGAGAACGCTGCACCACAATTTTCTTAAGCTTGGCGTAAATCTCACTGAGAAGCTGTTCAGTAAAGCCGGTACCGACATGTCCGACAAAAACTAGTTTCCCACCTTCATATACACCAAGGAGCAGTGCACCAAAGTGGCTTCGTCCCCCTTTAGGCGCTGTGAAGCCGCCAATGACAGTCTCTTGTCTCTTGATGGTTTTGATCTTAAGCCAGTCACTGCTCCGCGAAAACTGATAAGGACTATCAGCTCGTTTGGCCATAATCCCCTCTAAACCGATTTTTTTTGCGGCTCGAAAAAAAGCCTTCCCTTTTTCGTTAATGTGTTCCGAAAGCCGCACTCGATCTCGTCTTGTTTTTTTAAGTAGGCCCGCTAAAATTTCTTTGCGCTTCAAAAGTGAAAGCTGCGTGAGATCTTTACCCTTGTATTCCAGAATGTCGAAAAGGTAGTAGGCGTACACCACACCCTGTTTATTTTTTAGGAAGTTTTGTAAGAGTTGAAAGTTGGACTTTCCTTTCTCGTCAAGAGCAACGATCTCCCCATCTACAATGAAGCTACCCGGAAGTTTTTTGAGCTCAGATGCGATGGAGGGAAACCGCGTGTTGTAGAGCTGGTCTTTTCGAGAAAGGATCTTAACCTTTCTGTTTTTGTAGGTGATCGCCCGGACCCCATCCCATTTGATCTCGAAGATCCACCCCTTTCTATCAAAGGGAGTCTTTGCAACTTTTGAGAGCATCGGAGAAATGGGTTTAGGCAGCGCGCCGCTTTGCACTTTTTTTCTTGTGCTCCTGAAGACTTGCTTTCAGTAGAGAGATGATGTCGTGCACCTCACCAGCTTTTACCGGCTTCTCTTTTTTGAGGGTAATTTTTTGTCCCTTGGCCTTTTTCTTGATGATCTCTTTGATCTCGTCCGTATAGGTGTCAGTGTAGCCCTGCGCATGAAATGGTTTTGAAAGCTCTTTGATGAAAGCAAGTGCGATGTCGAGCTCTTTTTTAGAGATGGGCCCTTTTTCTGGAATTTCTAATGCTTTGAAGTTAACAAGCTGTGTGTCGTAACGAAGCTGATTGAGAATTAAAACCCCGTTATGTTCTTTAATGACGCCGACATGCTCATGCTGACGCAAAACATAGCGTCCCACAGCAACTTTTTTAGATCGTCTCAACGCTTCTAGAAGAAGGACATAAGCTTTTTCCGACCCCTTTTCAGGTTCTAGGTAGTAAGGGACTTCATAGTAGACCGAATCGATCTGATCGTTATCTGTAAAATCCAAGATCTCGATCGTTTGTGTTTTTTTCAGATTGGCTTTTGCAAAATCCTCCTCTGTTAAAACGACGTAATCTCCCTCCTGATACTCATACCCTTTCACGACATCTTCCCAAGGAACCTCTTTACCATCTGCTTTACACACACGTGCATAGCGGATCTCTCCAAGGTCTTTCTTGTGAAGCAACTTGAACTTCAGCTCACGGCTTTTACTCGCGCTATAAAGGCGAACAGGGATGTGAATGAGTCCAAAACTGAGCGCCCCTTTCCAGATCGATCGCATACACTTTCA
>JBIOJU010000154.1:0-3737 GCA_044451165.1 Chlamydiales bacterium
CACATGTGCAACAACGCCTTCACAGGCCTTCTCCTAGACATCGCAAGAGACCCCTATCCAGCGCTAGACATTCCTTTGCGAGTACGCGAGTTTCCGTTCGCACTACTAGTGGCAATTTTGGCGCTTGTTTTTGTTGGAACACACCTTTTGCATGCAAAGAAATGGAGAGCTGAGGGGGGATAAGAAGTGATGAACGATGAGTGATAAGTGATGAGTGCAAGAAAGAATACTAGTTCTGCTCTTTCTTTTCGCTCTTCCGTTCATCACTTCTTCGTAGCGTCTTTGGATTCGGGCTTAGCGTTCTCTTTTTTCTGTCCATATGAAAGCACAGCGAGAGCTTGGTGGTAGCGATGTGGATCTCGGTCAAAAATGACCAGTGTAGATCTTGTTGGATCCCATCGCGTCTGGGGATGACGAAAATCACAAAAAAGATTTTGGATACACTTTCCTGATAGATCCCATAATCTGACGCCGTTGTTTGAGTTGCCTGCTGTCAAAAAAGTATGAGTGCAAGGGTCAAAGTCGATCTGATCAAACACTCCGTCATCTTTGTTATGGGAAGAAAACGCATACAACTGCTCGCCCGTTTTCACACTCCAGACAACAATTTTTCCATTGTTCGGCACTGATCTATCACCAAATCTGCAGCCAGCAAAGAGCCACTTTTTGACAGCGTCGTAGTGAAGTGAAAAGATAGATTCTACCTTTTCTCTTTGTGTAAAATCTCGCATCTTTTTTCCGGTTGATGGATCGAGCTGACTAATAATTGCTTCACTTGTTCCAGCAAACAGCACATTGTCTTTTGCGTTATAGACAGGACTCCCACAGTCTAAAATATCTAGTGTCGCAAGACAGCTTCTCTGTTTGAGATCCCAGACTTTTAATTGAGACGCTTGACCTGAGAGACCTTTAACAGTGCTCCTGTCGCATGCGCTAAAACAGCGATGAACTTTAGATGCAAGAGATAGCCAATTAATCGAGCGGTTATGCTCATCTGGAAAAGGCAGGGAGACATATTCGCCTCCATTTTCCTCCACTAGCGCGAGATTTCCACGATTGGAACCACATAAAATGTAATTCTCCTTAAAACTGGCTGTGACTCTTGCCAGATTGGCCCTAGAAAACGGCTCGACTGTTGCACTTGTCATCTGTGATAAGCCATTCCAGATCTGGATGAATTGAGCATCAAACGAAAGGGCTTGGTACCCCTCACAATATACTCCATGAATGTAATCCTTGCCGCTATCCCTGTCGAGTTGCGACCCCAACCATCCTCCAGTAGATGCTCCCCAGATCCCTGCCTGATCGTTACCTCCTGCAACGAGAAAATTGGAATCTGCATCGTAGTGAAAGCAGAAATGCGGATACTGTTCGCGTGAAGGTGCCGGAAATGAGGGCCACCTAACCTCAACACTTTTTGTAATAAGTGGCGCAAGTTTCAGAAATTCTTTATGCGATAAGGTTTCTCCAACCCTTTCACGCCACACCTTGCTGACACGCCGACACTTCACACGATCTGCGTTAGTCAAATACCCGCCTAAAATAACGATTTGACAATCATTAGGAAGTTTTGAAAATTTTTTAAAAAAATTATCTTGTTGCACTGGCGTTGTGCCGCTTTGCACGTTTTGATTTAAGACAGGCAACATAAGAACCTCATCCGTTACTTTTAATGAAATTGTCCAAAAATTTTACAAAACAAACTCAATTACTTCAACTTAAATTGTTTTTATCGCATTGAATAACACATTTATTATAAGCCACTTAAAGACTGGTTGAACGGGAAAAAGAACTCTCTTTCCCATCCTGTTATTTTCTTTCTCCAAGCGCACTCGGCTATTTGCTTCCGATTTGCGCAACAATGGCAACTAAGATTATAAGCATTGTTCATGAAGATCATTGTCATTGGTGGTACGGGAACAATTGGAAAAGCTGTAGCTGAAGAACTTGCGCCGCGTCACGAGGTTTTGATTGCGGGAAGGAGCAAAGGAGACCTACTTTGCGACACAACATCAGAGGAGTCGATCCGTAAGATGTTTCAGCAAGCGGGCTCGTTTGACGCTGTCGTGACAGCAACGGGAAGAGTACCTTTTGAGGATTTTTCCAAGCTTACCGCAGGACAGTATCTGATGGGATTAAATGATAAGCTGATGGGTCAGGTCAATGTCGTACGCATCGGATGTGAATACATTCGAGAACAAGGATCGTTTACACTGGTAAGCGGGATACTCGGGCATGATCCTGTGCGAGGAAGCTGCGCCGCAGCAATGGCAAATGGCGCGATCGAAGCTTTTGTTAAAGCCGCCGCCTTCGAACTTCCTAAACAGATCCGCATCAACGCAATCTGTCCCACAATCATCATCGAATCGCTCAACAAATATGCTCCCTATTTTCGCGGTTTCGACCCTGTGCCTGTAAAAAAGGTTGCGCTCGCCTTCTGCAAAAGCATCGAAGGCCACCAGACAGGCCAAATCTACAAGGTTTTATAAGGCTTTGGCCATGATACTTTTGATATCTGTTTTACTTCTCGCGGTGGTGCCGGACCTCTCGATCTCCTCTACTCAGGCGGAGAAGTTGGCAGAGAGGATCTGGGAGAATGAGTGCAACCGCTCATACATTGGACTTACCTCTTGGAATCCTGGTGAGGAGCACGCCTCTCTAGGCATTGGCCATTTTATCTGGTCTCCACAAGGAAAAAAAAGTATCTTCGAAGAGACCTTTCCTCAACTTGTTATGTTTATGGAAACGAAAGGAGTAAAAGTTCCGGCATGGCTGAAAAAAGGGTGCCCGTGGAAATGCGAAGAGGAATTTTGGGCAAAGCTGGATTCAAAAGAGATGAAAGAGCTACGTGGCTTTTTATTCGAGACGCGCACCTATCAAGCAGAGTTCATTGCAAAGCGGCTGGAAAAGTCGCTTGATAAGATGTGTGTGAATCTCACTCATGCCGAAAAGGAGCGGCTCACGGCCAACTTCTCAGATCTTGCTCAAACAGAAAGCGGTCTTTACGCGCTCATCGACTATCTAAATTTTAAGGGAGATGGCACATCCCCCACCGAACAGTATCAAGAAAAGGGCTGGGGATTAAAACATGTCCTGTTGCAGATGAAAAAGAGCGAATCCTCATCTCCTCTTTCTGCTTTTACAAAAGCAGCACAAGAGCTTTTGACAGAGAGGGTGAAAAATGCGCCAAAAGAGAAAAATGAAGAGCGCTGGCTTAAGGGGTGGATGAAGCGTTTGGAAAGCTATACCCAAACAACCTGAGGTTGTTTGGATATATAATCACTCATGCAATCCAATATTACGCGTGTGAACAAAGACCCAAGCGTCATTCGAAGCTCTTGTTGGTAGAGTTCTGCGAA
This sequence comes from Chlamydiales bacterium, assembly GCA_044451165.1. Taxonomy (GTDB): domain Bacteria; phylum Chlamydiota; class Chlamydiia; order Chlamydiales; family Rhabdochlamydiaceae. Next base: position 3,360 of record JBIOJU010000154.1, read on the forward strand.
AGATAGACAGTGAGCTGCAAGCGTGTGAAGTTTTTTATTTCTTGGGTGTCTGGTCAGCGTGCATGTCAGCCCATTTTGTTCAATTTCTGCTTTTAACTTTACCTTCGTCTTCTCATCCGTGTCAGCAAAGACCCTTCTCACATCTGCGTCTGGAACCCATGTCACTTCCGGAAAATGTCTTTGCATGAGACCGTATAGCAGCTCTGTCTTCTTTTTGAAAAGATAGTCGCGTCTTGAACCAGGAAAAGAGAGGAGATGCGGATTGCTGGCGAGCGTGTCACGAGCCAGTTCGCACACGGCGCGAGCACTTTCCATCACAGCTTTCCCATGCATCTCAGGTGCCGCGTTCACCTCGACCATCTCTTCCCAAATGATCTG
>JBIOJU010000155.1:0-3696 GCA_044451165.1 Chlamydiales bacterium
GCCACTTTTTCGGAAAAGCGGATCTTTGGCTATGTATCCATGGTCTGGGCTCTCATCTGCATCGCTTTCCTTTCTTTCATCGTCTGGCTCCACCACTTTTTTACAATGGGAGCAAGCTCCGCTGTGAACGCCTTTTTTGCCATCATGACAATGATCATCGCAATTCCCACCGGGGTCAAAATATTCAACTGGCTCTTCACTAAATTTCGAGGACGGGTCCACTTTACTTCTCCTATGCTCTGGTTTTTCGGATTTTTGCTGAATTTCACGATTGCTGGCATGACAGGGGTATTGCTCTCCTCTCCCCCAGTAGATTATCAGACCCACAATAGTCTATTTCTGATCGCCCATTTTCACGGGATGGTGATCGGTGGCGTGCTCTTTGGCTTTTTTGCCGCCTTCACCTACTGGTTCCCCAAATTCACCGGGGTGATCTTGAATGAAAAACTCAATCGAATCGCATTTTGCTGCTGGTTTTTGGGTTTTTTATTAGCGTTTATGCCCCTTTACATGCTGGGCTTCATGGGAGCTACCAGACGGCTCGATCACTACGAAGCATCTACGGGCTGGCATCCATTATTCATAGTGGCAGGACTAGGAGCGCTCATCATCATGTGTGGCGCCTGCGTTCAGGTCTATGGATTGTATACCGCCTTGAGATACCGCAAAGAAAGAGATCGGACAGGAGATCCCTGGAACGGAAGGACTCTAGAGTGGGCTACCAGCTCGCCTCCTCCTGTTTACAACTTTGCCATCATTCCAACAGTCAATCAGCTTGATCCAGTATGGGCCATTAAACGAGGAGAAGCGCCCAAAGTGGAGAAGAGGTATGAAGAGATCCTCATGCCCCAAAATAGCTCCATCCCGATCTATATCGGTTTTCTCAGCTTGGTTTTTGGATTTGCCATCACTTGGCAGATTTTGTGGCTGAGCCTTTTGAGTTTTGCAGGCATCATCGCCTGTTTAATTATCCGGCTTTCTGAACCAGATGAACATGACGTCATTTCTGTAGAACAAGTCAAAAAGATAGAGGCACACGCAAAGCGATGACATTTGAAGTGCACCACAAAGTAGAGGCTCATCCAGACACTAGCCTTCCAGATCCGCATCAAGACACCTTTGTCAGAAATACATTGGGCTTTTGGATCTATCTCATGACCGACTGCCTCATCTTTGCCTCTCTTTTTGTCACCTATGCAGTTCTGCACAATGAAACATTCGGAGGTAAAAGTTCTCGGGAGCTATTTAACCTCTCTTTAGCCTTTAAAGAGACACTGGTCTTGCTTCTCAGCAGCGTCACGTGCGGTTTTGCAATTTTATCTTCTCTTCTTCTCAAGAAAAAGAGGGTGATCTGCTGGTTGATCGTGGCCTTTTTATTTGGAGCGAGTTTTGTCGGAATGGAAATCTGTGAGTTCGTTCGATTCGTACAAGAGGGAGATAGCTGGGATAAAAGCGCATTTTTATCTTCCTATTTCACCCTTGTCGGTACGCACGGATTTCACGTGAGCGTCGGCTTATTGTGGATGATCGTTATGATGGGTCAGATCTATGCAAGGGGAATCACGATTTTTACCTTTCGAAGACTCATCATTTTCGGAATGTTTTGGCATTTTTTAGATCTCGTATGGATTTTTATCTTTACCTTTGTCTATCTCATGGGAGTGACGTGATATGAGCCACGAACCGGATCTCAAGCAAATCCAAAAAGAGTACCATGGATCACTTCGATCCTACATCATCGGATTTATCGCATCGCTTGTGCTCACTGTTCTGGCTTTCGGTGTGGCGATCACCAAACCTCTGATAGGACGCACCTTTATCTTCACCATTGTAGCCCTTGCGCTGATCCAAGCCGGCTTTCAGCTCCGCTATTTTCTCAAACTGGGATATGAAGCAAAACCCCGATGGGAAACCCTCATTTTTTGTTTTATGTTTTTGATCTTAATCGTCATTGCAATCGGCTCTTTGTGGATCATGATCGATTTAAACGATCGGCTTATGTTCGATATGTCCAATATGTAACTTACTCTTGATTTGATGACTCTTGGGATTAATCGAGCTTTTCTCTACTATGAGATCCATGAAAAGCGCACTCATTACCGGTATAACGGGCCAAGATGGCTCTTATCTTGCAGAACTGCTTTTGCAAAAGGGCTATCTGGTCCATGGTCTTGTGAGGAGAAGTTCTTCACCAAACCTCTCACGTATTGCTCATCTCGTTGCGGACGAGACAACACGTACACGCCTCTTTTTGCACGAGGGGGACATGAGCGACTCGTCAAGCCTGATGCGCGCTGTGGAATCGTCTCAGCCTCAAGAGGTGTATAACCTGGGTGCGATGAGCGATGTGAAGATCTCCTTCGATCTTCCCGAATACTCAGCAGATATTGATGGCGTCGGGGTTCTCCGGTTGCTGGAAGCTGTGCGCGCATTCGATCGATCGATACGCTTTTACCAAGCATCTACCTCAGAGCTTTATGGCAAGGTGAAGGCGGTCCCGCAGAATGAGGAGACGCCATTTCATCCCAGATCTCCCTATGGTGTTGCCAAACTTTACGCCTATTGGGCCGTGATTAACTACCGTGAGGCCTACGAGATGTATGCTTGTAACGGTATTCTGTTTAATCATGAAAGTCCCCGCCGTGGAGAAAACTTTGTTTCTCGCAAAATCACACTTGCTGTTGCCAAAATTAAGCTGGGACTACAAGAGAAGTTGATTTTGGGAAATCTCGATGCAAAGCGGGACTGGGGTTTTGCCAAAGATTTTGTCGAGGGAATGTGGCTCATGTTGCAACAGAAACATCCTGAAGACTTTGTGCTTGCAACAGGCGAGACCACGTCTGTCCGTCGTTTTGTTGAACTTGCTTTTGAAGAGGCGGGCATTTCCATAGAGTGGCAAGGCAAAGGATTGCGTGAAAAGGGTGTAAATGCCCAAACGGGAGCTCTTCTTGTAGAGGTCTCTCCCGAATTTTTCCGTCCTTCGGAAGTGGAATTTTTGCTGGGTGATGCTACGAAAGCCAAAAAGCATCTTGGGTGGGCGCATAAGACCTCGCTCGAGGAGCTTGTCCGGCTGATGGTGCAGGCAGATCTGCAGCATCTCTCTCGAGAACCGGCTGCGTCGCTTCTATGAAGTCTGCACTCGTGCACGATTGGCTTGTAGGCATCGGGGGTGGCGAGAGGTGTTTAGAAGCGATCTACGAACTTTTTCCTTCGCCAATATATACGCTTGTAAAAGACGAGGAGAAGATTCGGGGGCTGCACGCCGCGCAAGCAGAGCTGCATACTTCTTTTATTCAAAAACTTCCGCGGGCAAAAACAGGGTACCGCAACTATCTTCCGCTCTTTCCGTATGCGATCGAGCAGTTTGATTTAAGCGAATACGATCTCATTCTCTCCTGTTCACACGCTGTCGCAAAGGGAGTACTGACCCACAGTGAGCAGCTTCACATATGCTACTGTTTTACGCCGATGCGGTATGCCTGGGATTTGACGCACACCTATTTGCGGGGGCTTGGCGCGTTTCGCAAATTCTGTGCTTCGCGCGCTCTCAAATCTTTGCGGTCTTGGGATATCACCTCTTTGAACCGTGTCGATCATTTCATAGCTATTTCTAAACACATTGCAAAAAGAATTCGCAAGGTCTACGGGCGTGAAGCAGAGGTGATCTACCCACCTGTCGCGACGCATCGTTTTACC
>JBIOJU010000156.1:0-3647 GCA_044451165.1 Chlamydiales bacterium
AATGTCTCTATGCTGTGGTTGTTCTGATTGTCACAGGGGCTGCTGTTGCGACGACATACGTTGCATATAATCATTTAGGGGATAAGGAATGATTGCATTTCCATGGTCAACCGATACACAGCCCACTTCGGTGGGTTGTGTATTTGTTTATTTTTGTTGTTCATAGCAAAGACTTTCTGAGCATGTACATCTTTGCGTTTTTCTCAAACCCTTCTCGCACAAGTTCAATCTGATAGCCATGTTTTTGATAAAAACCGAGCGCCTCCCATGACATCGTGAAAAGGCATGACGCGGAGCAGTGGCGTTTTTTTCCCAGTTCTTCAATCGCTTTCAGTAGCTGGCTTCCCCACTTTTTGTGACGGTGATTCCGCTCGACCCAGAGCCATTCGGTAAAGAGAAATCCGTACATGGTGCAGCCAGTCGCGCCGGCAAGAATGTGAGAATCGTGATCTTTTATTGTGAAGGCAAAAGGGATCGTATCTCCCATGCCAGCAGTCGCAGCCTCTTCCAATACACCGCGGCGAATCGCCTCCATGTCTTCTGGGAGAGCATTTTCTGAATAAACGATCTGCGGTGGCGTCTGATCCAACATGTCACTCCTCGGAATAGTCCACTTAGTATATACCAAAAAAGAATGAGAAAATGTAAGGCTTAAATGTGACGGCTTTTTCGGAAAAAAGAGAACATTCGATCATCCTTGCCGTTACCATCGGGAGCATCTTAGAGTGGTATGAGATCTACTTATTTGTTTTCTGGGCACCGATCATTTCCAAGCTCTTTTTTAATCACCCTTCAGAAACGGTCAATTTAATTGGCACTTTTTTTCTTTTTGCGGTCGGATTTTTAGCTAGACCTTTTGGGGGGATTATCTTTGGGCGCATCGGCGATCTTCTAGGTAGGAAAAAGTCGCTAATCCTTTCAATCGTGGCCTTAGCAATTCCCTCCTTTGTGATGGGAATGCTGCCGACGTACGAAACAATCGGCCTTGCAGCACCGCTTATTTTTGCAATCACGCGCCTGCTACAAGCTCTTCCAGCAGGCGGAGAGCTTCCTGGTGCATTCTGTTATTTGTATGAAAGCACGCACATGCACCATCGTAGATACATGACCAGCTGGGGAGCAGTTGGCAACCAGATCGGCATTGTCATTAGTATACTCGAATGCTTTCTTCTCGAGCTGTTATTGACGCCCGAGCAGATGATTTCTTGGGGGTGGCGCTTCTCCTTTATTTTTGGGGGAGTCATTGCTCTGTTTGGTTTTTGTTTGAGATACCGGCTCTACGAGACGCCTCTCTACAAAGATATGGAAAGGCACCATCATGTTGTGAGGCAGCCTATTCTCAAAGTCGTAAACCAGTACAAGAAAAATATCCTCATGGGAATCGGCTTTTGCTTGTCCAATTCTGTAGGGTTTTATCTTATTTCGGTGCTTTTTCCTATCTGTTTTTCGACTATTTTAAATATCCAATACCACGAAAACCTGGTAATCAGTCTGTGTATTATGGTTCTTACAACGCTACCTCTACCATTTATCGGCATGCTCGGTGACCGGTACAGCAATAAAAAAATTCTGATCGGATGCTCTCTAGTCATGATCGTTTTGCTCTATCCTCTTTACATGTTCATCCAAAATAATGCAGTCGGTCTCTCTTTGATCAGCGCGATTGTGTTTATTCTCGCGTTTACGTGTCTTACCGCACTTATTCCTTATCGATTTGCAGCTCTTTTCCCCACGCCTGTTAGATACACGTGCGTCGGCATTAGCTACAACCTGGTCGACGGCATCTTAGGAGGATTTAGTCCTGCTCTCGCGTTGTATGTTCTCAATCGCACGCAAAGCGAAGCCATCTGTTATTGGATGGTATTTGTTAGCGCTTTAATATCGCTTTTTTCTTTTTTTAAAATTAAAGAAGAGAAAGAGCATCTTACTTGATAAATATAAATGTTGATTTAAATCTTATTTTGTTATTTTGTTGAGAAATACAAGGTAGGAGCATGCCAAAAAGGAAGCAGCAACTCAATTATTGTGATCGACTGACTGCTTTGCATCACCATCTCAAACAGGCTGCTAAAGAGATGGCAGGCTATCCAGAGAACCAGATCTTTAACTATGCCAAGTTTTCTCGGTTCTTAAAATTTTCTATCAACAATGTCGGAGATCCCTTTGATAAAGGAAGCACCTACCGCTTAAATACACATGATTTTGAAAAAGAAGTGATCGATGAATTTGCCCATATTTTCCACGCGCCTAAAAATCAATACTGGGGCTATGTCACGAACGGCGGTAGTGAAGGCAATTTGTTTGGCCTTTATTGTGCAAGAGACCTCTTGCCACATGGCGTTGTCTATTGTTCAGAAGATACCCATTATAGCATTTTCAAAAACACCCATCTCCTTAGGATGTCTTCGGTAAAAATTGAAGCTCTACCCAATGGAGAAATCGATTACCGCAAACTCCAAGACGCTTTGATCGCCAATCACAACATTCCACCCATTATCGTAGCCAATATCGGAACCACGATGAAGGGAGCGGTAGATAACGTCACACACATTCTTCAAATCTTGAATGACCTTAAAATCGAGCGTTATTACATCCATTGTGATGCCGCTCTTTTCGGTGTGCTCCTCCCTTTCCTTCCCCCGCTCCATTCTCAAGCCTTTGATTTTCGTGCAGGAATCGACAGCCTCGCGATCAGCGGCCACAAAATGATCGGCATGCCGATACCCTGCGGAGTCGTCCTCACAAAGAAATCTCACAAAGATCAGATCGTGCGTGATATCGAATATACAGGCAGCAAAGACAGTACGATTACAGGTTCGCGCAATGGATTTACTCCACTACTTTTGTGGTATGAAATGGTCTGGAGAGAAAAAAGGCATGTCATGGAAAAACTCGCGGAAGAGTGCATCAAGAAAGCCGCGTACGCCGTGAAGAAGTTTCGCGAGCTGGAGATTAATGCCTGGCGCAATGAAAATTCGATCATTGTGATCTTTCCGCGCCCCTCGGAAAATACGCGTAACAAATGGCAGCTTGCAGTGGAGAAAGAGATCTCCCACATCATCACCCTGCCTCAAGTCACCTACAAAATCATCGACACAATCGTCGAAACTGTCGCCGCAGAACTCAAGAACCTATCCCCATAAAACCTTCAATGAGATTTCGGGAGAGGGAGACTGCTTGGCAAAACTTTGCTGAAAGCAGTATTGCAAAAACTACAAAGGAATTTACTGGCAAAGTTTCGGCACACATTTCCAGAAAATCTCTTTGATTTTGTCCAGAATATCGATGCAACAATCACAAGCATGACAATCGTTGTCTGGAGGCTGCTCCAGGGAAATGCTTTTTAGCTCGTGATAGAGAATGGGTGTTCTTGGAGGAGAGTCCCCACCGGAAGAGCTCCCAAATCGCTAATAGTTGTCATAGGTGAGTTAATACCAGAACTCTCGCACAGAGATATGTTATGCAACCATGCATTGCACTGAGGGCTTTGTCCTACAAAGCTCCTCGTTCGCTCCAAAAGAGACCCTAGTTCTTCTTAATTTTGGAAGGGAAGATTCTTCTCGTTCGTAGGCTGTCTCGCACTTAGGAAGACAGTCGCAAAAAATCTTCCGGATTTTTGCAAGGAAAAATAAGCAGCCGTCACATGG
>JBIOJU010000157.1:0-3634 GCA_044451165.1 Chlamydiales bacterium
ACAAACTACAGTACCATCAGGGCACCGACATCCTCACTGCAATGAAACAAGTCGCAACAGAGCTTGGAAAAGCCAGTGCGACCTCCTCACAAACGCTTGTAGACGCGATCAACTCTTTGCAGTGGATCAGCGTGACCAACTCCCTGATCGGAACAGGAGAACAAGATATTCTTGCTAAATTACAAGAACTCATCAAAAGCCTCGATGTTCCCTTAAGACAGGTCTTTATCGAAGTTCTCATCATCGAAACCACACTTGCCAACCTGCAAAATTATGGCCTTCAGTGGGGAGGTTTTGCCAAGTATATGAACAAAGTTGGAATTGGCTATGGCAACTTCCCTGGCCCCAACCCTTTCACTCCAGGCGTTCCTCCCAGCACAGCTTTGCAACCCGGACTTCAAGCTGTGAATGCCACAAGCTTCCCCAACCCACAAACGCAGATCCCCTTTACGCAAGGATTTGATCTCGGTTCCATCGGCGATATCATCATGCACAAAGGAAAATCCTTCATCAATTTGGGAGCACTTGTTACCGCACTTCAAACCGACTCAGATTCTACCGTACTCCTCAACCCAAAGATCATCACACAAGACACAAACAACTCCACCATCTTTGTCGGACAGAATATTCCCTATACAGGCTCAACCTTAACAATCACCGGCGCCGCAGGACAGCAGAGCTCTAACATCGAATACCGCGACATCGGAATGAACCTGAGCATCACTCCCTATCTCGGGAATGAAGATATCATTACCCTCGAAGTTTCAAACGACATCAGTCAGCAGATTCAGCCCGCTCCAGGACAAGCCATTGCTGTTGGAGGCATCCTCACAACACACACAAGTTTGAACACACGCGTACACGTTCCTGATCAACATTTTGTGGTTTTAAGCGGAATGATTACCGACACAAAACAACACTTCAAATCAGGTATTCCCTGTCTCGGGGGCCTTCCCGTAATTGGTGCAGCCTTCAGCGAAAACAGCCGCGTGAATGCCAAAGATAATCTGATCATTTTTATCCGCCCACAAATCATCCACAACTTCCAAGAGTATAAGGCCGCTACGACACATCAAGAAGAGCTCTACAAAGATCAAGCTGTAATCCCCATCCTCAAAGAGGAGTTTGATGAAGCTGTGAATGTCGTAAAACAGCCCGAAAATGAGTAAATTTCTTTTTCTCTTTTGTCTGATTTTTTGCGGATGCTACCACGCCACTGACAAAATTCAGCCTCAGGTCAGCTACGCAGTACAAGATAAATACCTGAAAAGTCTACCACACCCATTTCCACCACTCACTCTGCGAGAAAAACAGGAGGATTGGGGCAAAGAGTATCAAATTGCGATGGGCTTTGCTCATGAGCTCGATCTCTATCAAGCCATCACCGCTTTTAAACGCGCAGAGTTTCTTGTGACAGAAGAGTCTACTTTTCGTAGACAATAGCTGCAGTATGAGGTCCTACTCTGCTACTACCTGGGAAAAAAATACGATGATCTGATCTACACCTTTGAAAAAGGTGACCTGCAAAATGTAGATCAGACCTTCCCCGCTTACCGCGATCTTCTCCTCATCCTCTACGAAAGCTATGAAGAGCAGAAACAGCCCGAAAAAGCGGCTCGCATTTTTCAACTTTTGCAAGCAAGCGATCCTAAAACGGCAGAAAAAATTGAACTCTCTTCGGCCATGAAACGCGCCGACCTTCTACTGCTAGAAAAGCGCGCGCAAGAAAAGCCAAAAGAAGATTTCTTAAAGCCACTCCTCGCCTGTTACGAGCTGGAAAAAAAATCGATCGGCAAGGCAAGGGCTTTTAACATGGTGCTTCCAGGTGCTGGCTATTTGTATCTTGGACAAAAAAAATCCGCTCTTACCGCTGCACTACTTAATGGTTTATTTATCGCAGCCGCCGTCCACTGCTTTCAACATAGACACCTTGCAGCAGGCATTATCTTCACCAGCTTCGAAGCGGGATGGTATTTTGGCGGCATCTATGGGGCTGGTCAGGAAGCAAAATACTACAACGAGCGGCTCTATGAACAGAAGGCAGCGCCTCTCATGAATCAAAAAGGGCTTTTTCCCGTTTTCATGCTCAAATATGGCTTTTAGTCTTTGGATGATGAAGTGAAATTTTTAAACACCGAGCACACCGAGAGCACCGAGTGAAGAGAGATTTTTTACCAGAGAGACAAGAAACCACAGAGAAGAGAAAAAATTCTTTCTTACCTCTCTGGTTTCTTGTCTCTGTGTTTAATTTTTCTTTCCCCTCACGCTTGGTCTCGGTGTGCTCGGTGGTTCTATCCCGTCTTATGAAGCAAAACTTGCTCACGCTATGCGCTCTTCTTCCCACTGTTCTCGTCGCTGCGCCGGGCTACCATGAGCCTTGGGGAAAAGATGTCGATCTCCTCCCCAAAGAGGAGAGCGCAGAACCCAGTCCCTCAATCATGGTGAAAGCGGCGCGCCAAGCGATCCTCTTCCACCAAAATGTCATCTCGCCGGTCGATGGGCCCAGAAGCCACTTTCGTCCCAGCTCCTCGCAGTACATGCTCGATGCAATGCACAAGCATGGCTTCATTAAAGGCTTTTTCTTAGGCTGCGACAGACTCCTGAGAGAAAACGACGACCCTTGGGTCTACAAAACAATCCCCTTCGGCGATAAGCAGATGAAATACGATCCGGTACAGTGAGAGGGAAAGGATAAAGGCTAAAGGATAAAGTTTGACCTAGAGATCTCTCTCCGCGAGCGTGAAAAAGATGAGAGAACGGAACTTGAAACGCAAAGGGAGAAAAAGACACCAAGACACCAAGACACCAAGACACAAAGAAGAGAAGAAAGATGAGTTGTCTAATGTATTTCCTGTTTCTTTGTGTCTTTCTGTCTTTTTCCCACTTTGCGTTTCACTCCGCATCTTCCGGTGCGTAAGTGCTGCGCAGTCCTTAAACATTGAAAACAATCTGCCGGGAACTGCTGAATTCCGCACCGGCCTCTTGACTTTACTCAATGCATTGAGTAAATTTACTCAAAGGACTGAGTAATTTTTTGAGGGCTCTCTATGAGAAAACGTCCGGTTTTTCAAATTCTTTCAAAACGAGTGCAGGAACCGCGTAGATTGATTCAGGTCTTGGTTGGACCAAGGCAGGTGGGAAAGACTACACTCGCGCTGCAGGCCGCAAAAGCTGCGCGCAAACCTTCTCATTATGCATCCGCCGACCTTGCCACCCTACAGAGCTTGTCATGGCTAGAACAGCAATGGGAAGTGGCTCGGAGCAAAATAGATAGCCGCAAGGGAGCTCTCTTTATTATCGATGAGGTGCAAAAGATACCCAACTGGTCAGATACAATCAAATCTCTATGGGATCAGGACACAAGAAATGGAATCAAACTATCGGTTCTTCTTCTGGGATCTTCACCCTGGCTCATGCAGAAGGGATTAACTGAGAGCTTGGCGGGACGTTTTGAGATCATTCCCGTGACGCACTGGTCGTTTGCGGAAATGCATAAAGTCTTTGGCTGGTCGTTAGATCACTACCTATATTTTGGAGGCTACCCTGGCTCTGCACCCTTTGCAAAAGAGCGCGACGCCACCAGATGGACAAATTACATCAACGAGTCTCTAATCGAAACGACAATTTCTCGTGA
>JBIOJU010000158.1:0-3610 GCA_044451165.1 Chlamydiales bacterium
TATCGAAATGTAAGTAGTGAATCTTCTTGGTCATCATCGCTTCGGCATAGTATATTTAAAATAAGTCATTAATATCAATTCTTCAAAATGCATGTGGGATCATAAATGTTTAGGGAGGATCGATTTTCGGATTCTTCCGCTTCTTTTGGGAGTCATGCTCGCCAGTCTTCTCATCATCTCTGCCACAACAGGAGAAGAGGGGTTTTGGACTGAGACGACCAAGAGTCAGATTCGCTGGTTTGCATTGGGCTGGATCGTTTTTTTTCTGGCAGCTGCATTTGATTATCGTAAATTGCGCGAATGGGCTTGGATTCTTTATGTCCTCATGATCCTCCTATTAATTGGTCTATTCTTTGTGCCCGCCATTCAAAATGTCCATCGGTGGTACAGGATCCCTTTTTTGGGGATGGCCATACAACCATCTGAATGCGCAAAGTTAATTGTCGTGATTGCACTCAGCTGGTTTTTGGAGAATCGAGCAGCAGAGATTCGTCAGAGTCGCGCTACATGGCAGGGGATTTTGATTATTCTCATTCCCTTTTTTTTAATCTTAAAACAGCCAGACCTGGATACCGCCCTCATCCTTTATCCCGTTGCACTAGTGATGTTCTACTTTGGTGGTATTAAAAAAAGAGTCGTTGCAACCATGTCCGCTCTTGCTCTGGGAGGAGGCGTATTCATCGCGCTCATGTTTTTAGGAGTGTTGTCACATGATGGTCTGCGGCCTTATTTTACAAAAATCATCAAGGAGTACCAGTACGAACGATTTAGCCCCAACACTTATCATCAAAAAGCAGCACAGACCGCTATTGCTCTGGGTGGCCTCACTGGGAGTGGCTGGCATAAAAGTGAATTTACTGGAAGGCAGTGGCTTCCTGCCGCGCATACAGATTCAGTTTTTGCTGCCTTTGCTGAAGAATTTGGATTGATGGGTGTTTTTTTACTCATGCTCACTTTTTTTGGTTTAATCTATTTTAGCTTTCAGGTAACAGCTGTAGCTAAGGACCGCTTTGGTCGCCTGCTATCTGCGGGCATTACCGTGTATTTGGCAGTGCACATCCTGATCAACATGGGAATGATGTGCGGTTTTTTGCCAATCACTGGTGTGCCTCTTTTGCTTGTGACCTATGGAGGATCTTCGGTTATCATGACCATGACAGCGCTAGGGATTTTACAGAGCATCTATAGCAGAAGATTTATGTTTTACTAGAGAGTTAATAATGCAAAAGCATGATTTTATTTTTTCTCCATGTGCCTGGATTGGCGATGGCAAGATCCAGCTCAATATGGTGGACGAGGAGCTCGGCTTTGTCACTAAGTGGACCGTATCTGAGCGCGACCCTACAGGTAAGATCCAATGCGTGCAAGAGATACAGGTAAAAGGTCTTTCTGATGTCATGCATAATGAGTTCTCCATTTCCAATCTGACAGCAAACAACTTCTCTATCGAGATGGAAAATCCGGCAATTGGTAAAATCATGGGAACAGGGCTCATCAGTCCCGCTGTTATCGGTTGGGAGTTTCGCGTCCCTGAAATCGGATTTGAGGGGTTTGAGTTTTACGAAAAGCAAGATGACGGTAGTTACCTAATGCGTGCTGAGTACGCCTCGTCTGATCAGTATCGTACCCTCATTCGCGGCAAGGTCTGGGTGCAGACAAAAAAAGACATCCAAGATGAGGACGAGAAAGAGGATACGGAGGAACCATTATGAGAATTTTCCTTTCACTACTTCTTCTTTTAGCATCCTGCTTCTCGCGTGAGATCGCAATGACACAAGAGTCTTTTCACAGCATTGATCTCGGCACTCCCACCTCAACCGTGATTACCAAAAACGGCAAACCCTATGCAGTCCATAATCTAGGTGGCGGCATAGAGGAGTATGAGTATATCGAGCGAGTGGAGCTTTCACAGCAGCTCATCCGCGAAAACCACTACTTCTTCAAAGTCGTACAGGGGCAAGTGGTCTCCAAGCGGATGACCAGCGAAAAGCAGCCCGCCTACGGCCTAATCTACCAAGAAGATCCCAATTATCCGCAGTTCCCCTAGGAAGGGAAAGGCTGAAGGCTAAAGGCTGAAAGAAAGAGCTCTTTTGTCCGCACGTTATGAAGAGTGTCGGGAAATTGTGCTGCGACGCTTTCTCCTGAGTGCCGGAAGTAGGGGAACTTTTTTATGTCTTTTTTGTTCATGCCAGAGATCGTAACGAGTTTGTAAGTTGATCCAAAATTGCGCGCTTGTTCCCAGAGCATCCGCAAAGTCTAAAGCAATTGCTTCTGTAATATCTCTACGTCCACAAATGATTGCGCTGATTTTAGGCTGCGTCCAGGTCCCTCCTAAGTGGGTAACGAATTTTTCTTGTGAAATAGAGAGAGGTTTTAAAAACTCTTCCTCTAAGATTTCACCCGGGTGAATGGGCGCTCTTTTTCTTGGTAACATTTTTCCCTCTAGTGATAGTCACTAATTTTAACTTCCTCAATACCAGTTTGAGTCCATTTAAATACAATCCGGTATTGATCGTTTATGCGAATGCTATGGTATCCTTTCAAGTCTTTCGAGAGTGCCTCCAGATGGTTTGACGGAGGAATTCTTAGGTCGTCCAGCCTTGTTGCGGCATCCAGGGAATCTAGCTTGCGCATCGCGATCCTTACTAAATTATGGGGCAAGGTCCTTCTGGCTTTTCCGCTGTTAATTCCGTGATAAATATCCTCTGTACCTTCATCGGCAAAAGACTGTATCATCTTTCTCTCTTTATATCAACATACCGAATGTTAGTATATAAACAATTTTGAAGCAAATTTTTTCCATAGTCTTGCACGCGCACTGCTCCTTTTGGTATAAAGTGTGACGATGCGCACATCTTTTATTTCTTATGAGCATGAAGGCAAGATCCTGGAGGCGTTCGTTGCCTCTCCGAGTGATTCTGCAAGAAGGCCGCTTGTTTTGCTCTGTCACTCTTGGAGCGGGAGAGACACGTACATTTGCGAAAAAGCAGAGATGGTCGCACGCTGGGGATATGTCGCTTTTGCGCTCGATCTGTATGGCAAAGGCGTGGTGGGAAAATCGCCCGACGAAAATGCAGCCCTGAAACAACCATTGCTTCGCGACAGACAGCTTTTGCAAAAACGCCTTCTTACTGCCCTAGACGTTGCCTCCAAGCTGCCGAATGTAGATCCAAATCGTATAGCTACATTTGGCTTTGGATTTGGTGGCCTTTGCGCACTTGATCTCGCCCGTTCAGGTGCAAATCTTAGAGGCGCGGCAAGTGTCTATGGACATTTTGAGCCATCAGGTCTTGATAAGCGTCTGATCAAGGCACATATTCTTCTTCTCCATGGAATGGATGATCCGATTGTGCCCATGTCTGAACTTCTTACTTTTACAAAAGAGATGACCGAAGAGGGAGTCGATCACCAGACCCACCTTTTTGGCAACGCTCTTCACGCCTTCACCAACCCACAAGCAAACGCTCTTGAAAAGGGCATGCTCTACAACCCCGTTGCAGCAGGCCGCGCGATGCTTCTCATCAGAAATTTTCTGCAGGAAGTCTTTGGTGAAGAGCTCTACGAAGAGTGACGCGCAAGCTGATACAACACATGCCGCCTGAGGGGATGA
>JBIOJU010000159.1:0-3595 GCA_044451165.1 Chlamydiales bacterium
TCGAGACTCTGCGCCGCGCCTGGTCGCGGCTTAAGAAAAGCGGCGCCGGGTCGCCGCACTCCAAAAAAAGTCTTTTTTCTTTTCAGTGCTACTCCTCCTTCATAAAAAATAATTAGTATTATTTTGGTTATTGCTGGTTTGTGTTAATATTTATGCCTACAGAAAATTAATAGAAGGATTTTTATGACTTTCAACAGCTCAAACGCGGTTGCGCCCGGTAACGCTCTTTATGTTCCAGTCAGGCCCTACGTCCCTGCGCGTATTGTGGAGGCGGCGAAATACACGCTCGAAGGCTTTGAGACTGTTGCAGGCTACTCTGCCTCTACCTACTTCGCAATACAAGCGACCCACTACCGCAACTGTGTCGGTGTCGAAGATCCCGATTGGGTGGAAAGAATTGGACGAAGAGTCGTTGGTGAGCTCTGCTACTACGCGCTTATTGTGGTATCTCTTGTAGAAGCCGCTGCCCGCCTCATCTTATTCATACCTTTTTGTCTCGTTACCCTTCCTCTAATTTACTATTTTAATAGCTGGAATGATTGTGTCTCTGAATCTAAGTTACTAGTTCGTTATTCTCTTGTTGGCGCACTTCTCTCCATCAGCAACGCCGCCTCGTGTGCAATCGCGTTATTGAGAAACCCTCCTGAAAGAACTCTGCGTTACGAAAATCTTTTCCCCCCTACCTCTGCGTCTTGGGACTTCTTTGTGCACCATGTCTTCCGTTCCAGCGCAGAACAGAATCGAGTGGACTATGGTGCTGTTTATCCGCGCGCTCAAAGGGATGAATACTCCGGAGAATACAGATCTCAAGAAAGAGATGAGTGGAAGAAAAATCCGCCAACTAACAATTCAGGGTTATAATGCCCCTCGGGCCTTTTCCTTGACCTAGGTTCTTGTTGCAATCATTGAAAAAAAGCAGGAAAATTGCCCGCTATGACAGTCCGAGTTCGCATTGCCCCCTCTCCTACAGGTGACCCGCACGTCGGGACCGCCTACATGGCCCTTTTCAATCTCATCTTTGCGCGCCGCTTTGGCGGCAAATTTATTTTGCGCATTGAGGACACAGACCGAACGCGCTCACGACCAGAGTATGAGAGGAGCATTTACGAGGCGCTTCAATGGACAGGCATTAGGTGGGATGAGGGACCAGACGTGGGAGGCCCATTTGCTCCCTACCGGCAGTCGGAGCGGACTGAGATCTATCGCGAATATTGTCAAAAGCTGCTCGACGCGGGAAAAGCGTACAAATGTTTTGCGACGCCGGAAGAGCTTGCTGAGATGCGCGAGATGAGCATCAAGCTCGGCCAGCGCATCGGCTACGACCGCAGATACCGCAACTGCAGCCCCGAAGAGGTGGCGCGTCGTGAAAAAGAGGGTCAGCCCTTCGTTATTCGTCTCAAAGTGCCTCTTACCGGCGAATGTGTCTATGAAGATGGCATTAAAGGACGCACAACCGCTCCTTGGGCAGATATCGACGATCAGATCCTTCTGAAATCGGACGGGTTCCCCACATACCATCTCGCAAACGTTGTCGACGACCATCTGATGCAGATTAGTCACGTGATCCGCGGCGACGAGTGGATGAGCTCCACACCAAAACACATTCTTCTCTACGAATCCTTCGGGTGGACACCGCCTGTGTTCATGCACATGCCCCTTTTGCTAGGCAAAGATGGGAAAAAACTCTCCAAGCGCAAGAACCCTACTTCGATCTTCTTCTATCGCGATAGCGGCTACCTTCCTGAAGCATTTGTCAACTTCATGACACTCATGGGCTATAGCATGGAGGGAGATAAGGAGATTTACAACTTGGAGGAGATCATCCGCGTCTTTGATCCCAAACGCATCGGTGTCTCGGGCGCATTCTTTGACATGCAAAAACTCGAATGGCTCAACCAGCAGTACCTGATTAATAAAATTCCTGAAAATGAGCTCTGGGAAAAGATTAAAGCATGGAGTTTCAACGATGCTTTTATGCTGAAGCTCATGCCTCTTGTCCACACGCGCATTAAGACATTTGGCGAATTCATGGAGCTGTGCAACTTCTTTTTCATCAACCACGTCCCTTATTCGGACGAGCTTCTCTGTCCAGGACAACTCCCAAAAGAGAAAGTGGCGCTTCTCCTACAAGCGATCATCTGGAGTCTAGACGAGCAAGAAGATTGGGGTAAAACGGGTATCGAAAAAGCATCACATGAGGTTGCGGAAATTTTTGGCACGAATCACAAAAAGGTGATGATGCCTCTTCTCTATGGAACGATCATGGGAAAAAGATTTGGTCCTCCTCTTTTTGAATCGGTCGGACTCCTGGGCAAAGATCGCACGCGCGCGCGCCTTCTGCAAGCAATCGAATTTTTAGGTGGAATCTCCAATAAAAAGCTGGATGTATTGACAAAGGGGTGGACGAAACGCGACTGCAAGGAGCTCTTTACCTAATCTCCTTCTCCTCATCCTGACTACGCACCTCGACCTCCTCCTGCGTTCCATCTGAGATGATGTAAACTGGCTGATTGTAGCCAGTACTCAAACAGCTTGAGAGGAAGGTAGCCATGAGAAGCAAAAATGAGATCGTGCAGTACATAGTATGTATGTAACTTAATTAACCCTTTTTAAAGACTTTTGTCCATGACAATTTCAGATTCTGTGCAATCTACTTCTAAGCCGACTCGTACAAGGCCAGCAGCTGTGACCTTGAAGGAGCGCGCCCCTCTCACAAAAACGGGTTCGACAAAAGAGACCTACCACGTTGTGCTCGATCTAAAAAATTCAGGTATCGAATTTAACGTCGGTGACTCGATAGGTGTGCTGCCAGAAAATGATCCTCTACTTGTAGGACATCTTCTGGACGCAATGGGAGCAAAAGGGGAAGAGATCATTCAAGACCCTCGCTCTCAAGAACAGATGACCCTCCGCACTTTTCTCACAAGGTACGCCAATTTATCACGGGCAAGCTCTTCTTTTCTTAAACTCTTTCATGCCTATGGAGCTTCTTCCCACCCAAAGATCGAGACGCTGCTGCAGCAGGAAAACAAGACGCTTCTTGCAAGCTATCTTGCAAGCCACGACCCATTAGATCTATTGAAGGAGTATGCTTCGACGCGCGCTCCTCTACAAGAGCTCATTCAGCAGTTTAGCCCGCTCCTCCCGCGTTTTTATTCTGCAGCCTCCTCTTTGAAAGCTGCAAAAGATGAAGTACATCTTACCGTCGCACTTTCTAGCTTTACCCATGGCGGGGAAAAGCGGTACGGAGTGGCGAGCCACTTTCTTTGTCACTTGGCAGAAGAGGCAAAAACTCCCATCCCGATTTATGTGCAAAGCGCTCACTCGTTTAAACTGACCCAAGATCCCCACGTGCCCGTCATTATGATCGGCCCTGGAACGGGCGTTGCCCCTTTCCGCGCTTTCATGCAAGAACGCCTCTCGCTAGAACATCCCGGCAAAAACTGGCTTTTTTTTGGCGAACGTAACCGGACAACCGATTATTTTTACGAGGAGTTTTGGAGCTCTCTTTCTGCACAAAACAAGCTTCGTCTAGATCTTGCCTTCTCGCGCGATCAGAGTGAAAAGATCTATGTGCAGCATAAGATGCTAGAAA
>JBIOJU010000160.1:0-3582 GCA_044451165.1 Chlamydiales bacterium
GCCCTCTCCTTGGCCCGTTGCTCTGCCTCTTTCGAACTCTCTCTTGCTTTGATGCGAGCCTCGTCCGCGCTTTTCTCTTCCGAGCTTGGTCCTTTTTCTCTTTCTGTTCCCGCCGTCGATTTTTGGTCCGCTTGATCACCTGCACCTTTGCGCGTGGATAGGTCCACGGAAGGGAGGCTGCTCAAGAAAGACTCGTCTTCCATGAAATGGGGCTCTGGCTGCTGAGGCGGGAGCGCGGGCGGAGCGGGAGGTTCTGCTTGCGTAGGAGCAGTAGGTGCACCCGATTTGAATGCCTTTAGAGGCGGACCCCCTTCTAGAGGTGTTTTTGCACGCGTTTGGGTGGATTGAGCTTCTTCAGTATCGGCTTTTTGTTCTGCTTCGGCCTCATCTTTACGTTTGCGCTTCTTCTTCTGATCTTCGTCGACTTCGCCAACCTTTTGTATCTTCATCAATTCTTTAAATTTCTGCGCGTCTGCAATATGCTTGTCTTTGTCGGGCTCTTTTGGTCCAGTCGGTCCTGTTACGCGGCTCACGTCGGGCATGGCTCCTTATCCTTCACCTTTTTTCTCTTTCTCTTTTTTCTTGCGCGAGTGGAGAGAGGCTCCCATCTCATCGGCTTCTCCGGCTTCTTTTTGCTCTACGAGGAGGCGCATCTCTTTCTCCCACTCTTTGCGATGGATGACCAGCTTTTCAACGTCGTGCTGCTTTTTGATAAAGTCCTGGCGCGCAATTTCTACCTGCTTTTCAGCCGCGTCTACCTGTTTTTTCTGTTCTCGGACTTTATGCTCTTTTTGTTTCAGCTGCTCATCTACAATCTTCAAATACTGCTTCATCTGGAGGATCTTATCAGTTGAAGTCCCGGCATCAAGTTTTTCACGCAGTTGCGTCAGCTTTGCCTCTTTGTGCTCTTTGACCTTATTGCGCTCCTCTTCTACTTTTGCCAGTTTCTCCTCTTCTTTGAGAAGAGCATTTTTCTTGTCGCGAAGAACTTTTTCCGATTCTTCGAGTTTTTTCTGCTTGATGATCGCCAGCTGCTCAAGAGGATATTCCATTTATCTTACCAAGCTCATGGGCTAAATCAAATTTTCAAACACCGAGCACACCGAGGTCACCGAGAAAAAAGAAAGAGGGATTTTTTACCACAGAGACAAAGAAGCCACAGAGGTAAAAGAGACGTTTTTCTTGTTTCCTCTCTGGTTCTTGTCCGTGTGGTGAAATTCTTTCTTCTCATTCTGTTATTTTTCTCTTCTTTTCTCGGTGACCTCGGTGTGCTCGGTGGTTTTATTTATCGGAAGAGGGCTGCGAGCTGCTGCAGCGTCTCTTCGAAGGAGGTTCTCTCTTCGACTTGCTGCTTCAAGAATCGGTTTACTTTGTCGATGTATTTGATCGCAAAATCCGCTCCCTTGTCTGAACCCGGCTTGTATTCACCGATGCGAATGAGCAGCTCGTTTTTCTTGTAGTTTGCAAGCACTTCGCGCACCTTGCCGATCAGTTCCAAATGTTCTTTGGAAATGATGTGGGTCAAAATACGACTGATCGAACTTAACACATCGATCGCAGGGTAGTGGTATTGACGGGCAAGTTCGGAGGAGAGGACGATGTGTCCATCTAAAATCGAACGGGTCTCGTCTGAGACGGGCTCATTGAGATCATCACCTGCAACGAGAACAGTGTAAAAGGCTGTGATCGATCCTTTGTCCGAATTGCCAGAGCGTTCAAGGAGTTTTGGCAGCGTTGCAAATACAGAGGGAGTAAAGCCCGCACGTGCGGGAGGTTCTCCAGCTGCAAGGCCCACTTCGCGGAGCGCGCGTGCAAAACGAGTGACAGAGTCCATCATCAAGATCACGGTCTTTCCCTGATCGCGGAAATACTCGGCAATCGATGTTCCAACATAAGCTGCGTTGATGCGGAGCTGCGCTGGTTGATCAGATGTGGAGACAATTACGACAGAGCGCTTCATGCCCTCTTCGCCTAGGTCGTTGATCAAAAACTCACGGACTTCGCGCCCCCGCTCACCAATGAGGGAGATCACATTGACATCGGCTTTGGCATTGCGGGCGATCATGCCGAGCAGCGTGGATTTTCCAACGCCTGCGCCTGAGAAGATTCCCATTCTTTGACCCTTTCCACAGGTCAAAATTCCGTCAATCGCGCGCACGCCCACTGAGAGCGGCTCTTGGATGAGTTTGCGTTTTAAAGGATCGGGCGGGGTGTTGATGATCGAAAATGTTTCTTCCGCTTCGAGAGGGCCGTGTGTGTCGACATCGAGAGGACGTCCGAGTCCGTCGAGAACGCGCCCCAAAACCTGCGGGCCAATCTTAATGTGGAGGGGCATGCGGAGCGGGATGACTTCAGAAGAGGGACCAACGCCTTCCATCGTGCCGAGAGGGGAAAGGTAAGCCTCGTCACGTGTAAATCCGACGACTTCCGCAAAGAGAGGCTCTAGCCCTTCCCGCTTAATCACGCACACTTCACCCATTTTCACTTGTGGAACAACTGCTTTGATGAGCATGCCGACCACTTCTGTGATGCGGCCGTGAACGCTTGTCAGCTCGACATCTTCAAGATGGGAGATCAGCCTGTCAAATTCTGGATTTGGATCCATGAGACTATCCCGCTATCTGGTTATAACTGTGTTTGCATGAGCATCTTTATGTCGTCCATGGCTTTACTTAAGACGACAGAAGAGTATTCCAAGCTCTGCTGAGCGAGGTTGAGCTGAACCTGGATGAGGAGAAAGTCGGCGGGTTTTAAATCTTCTCCCTTCTCTTTCATCTCAGCGAGTTTCTGCTTGGATGCTTCAAGTAAATTTTGGCCATTTGTGACGTAATTGACAAAGCGTGTGATAGGCCCTGCCCCAACAGAGATCTCTTTTTCCTCGGGCTGGTCAACACCCAGTCGCGAAGTAGCCGTACGGATATGCGTATTCGCATCGGAAAGCTTGTTTTTGAGCAGGTATTTGCTCGACTGCTTTAATTTGAGATTGGGATTGGTGAGGTAGGTGTTCACATCCCCCAGTGTGGATTGCGCATTGACAACTTGTCCTGAGAGAGTTTCGAGCGTCGGGGTTGCTGGAAGTGTGGTCTGACCCGCGGCAATTTGAAAGGGGGAAGCAAGAGAAGAGCGTCCGGGCCCGCCCAGGGTTGCGCTTTTTGCCTCTTCCATATACGAAGAAAAGGGCTGTGCAGGCATGCCGCGGTGTATGTCTTCTCCTAAGGGACCGGCTCGTTCAATCTTTTGTGAACCGGGGAGATTATCCAAGGGGCTAGATGTCTCCATGATTCCTTATGCTTTCTTTTTCTTTGCTTTTGGGGTCGTCATTTGCATGGGGCCCGGTGTTTTTTTCACAAAACGCTCTACAAAATCGATGGCTGTTTTTGCCATCGTTTTAACCGTTGAGTCTTTTGATTTTTGTGCAGACTCTTCGAGAATTTTTTCCCCTTTTGCAATCTCGTTAGGCGTGAGAGCAAGGCTTAAACCCAAAAAGGCTTTGGCCATCTCATTTCCAGGGTCTTTAGCGAGGACTTCGTCAAACATTTTGCACGCTTGTTTAAGTTCAAGCTTACAGAGGTGCATGTAACC
>JBIOJU010000161.1:0-3553 GCA_044451165.1 Chlamydiales bacterium
ACTCTCCAAAGGAAGTGACGTTGAAGGTAACGAGATTCATTTCAAAGTATTGTCTTGAATATTACACAGCCTGGGAAGATACAGGCAGCGTTTCCAACTCGCGCGGCTATATAAAATTAGAAGTTTTAACACCTCTTCCCTCAGGACAATTCTGGTCATTGTATAGGAGCAAGCTTGGGACAGAAACCTATTATGCCAAGGCGGCGCCTGGGATGGTGCGCGTTGAGGATTTTGAAACATACGGAAACAGATTTGGCGGAGGAACTCTCACAGGAATTGGTACAGGATTAATGCAGGTTGCGGCTGAAGTTAGCCAACAACGCGGATTCGGCATCAACGTCTTTTTGGATGCTGCCTACAATTCTCCTGGTTTTTATAGAAAAGCGCATATGACAACGCGTTCACCAAGAGACGAAGCAATTGACAAGGAACTTGAGCTGGCAAAAAAGGAAAATCGCAAGCCAAAAACTTATGAATATGGCGGAAACATGTATCTTGAAGAGGAAGGAAGGGCCGTTTATGCAAAAAAAATTGCTGAAAAGCCCATTCTGAATCGATCTGTGATCTATCCAACACACAAGCTTCATCTCTTAGAATAGACCTCTTTACAATTCAGCAGGCGCACCATAGAATTTTCAATCCATGAGAGAATTTCTATTTTGCGCCATTTGCGCAGTCACGCGTCTTCTTTCTGCCGACTTGGAGGAGCATTTTAAAAGCGTGGACAACAAGTCTGATCTTCATCGGATACGAAACATCGATTTCATCTACATGGTCAATCTCGATCAACGCCCAGAAAAATATGCCTCATGCGTGCAGCAGCTTGAACCCTTTGAAATTTATCCCTGTCGTTTTTCTGGGGTGAATGGCTGGGAACTTCCTCTCGATGTGATTAACGAAGTGGGGATGAAATACGCACCCTGGATGCCGAATCACTGGGCAACCTGCTTTCTTCCCGAATATGGGGAAAACCGGTTGATGAGATCATGTGTGTGCCGGAAAGAACCTATTTTTATCGAACGGTTGCACCAGGTGCAATTGGTTGTGTGCTCAGCCATCTTTCCATTCTACAAGACGCCTTTGATTCAGGTTATGAGACGATCTGGGTGATGGAAGATGACATCGAGGTTGTGCGCAACCCCACCTTCTCTCCGACCTCATCGATCAGCTTGACCAACTGGTTGGAAAAGATGGATGGGATATTCTATTCACAGATCCTGACACGAAAGGACGAGATGGGAAGTATGTCCCCTGTCTGAGCCATGCCATCCGGCCTGATTACATCCCATTAGATCCTCTCCGCTTCGCAGAACGCAAGCAGATCTCTGAGAATTTTCGAAGTGTGGGCGCTCGCTACGGCTCCTATTCGATGATTTTAAGAAGATCAGGCATCCAAAAAATCCTAAATTTCCTCAAATGCCATCAGATTTTTCTTCCCTACGACATGGAGTACACGCTTCCCCCGGACATCCGTCTCTACACTGTTCTGGAAGATATTGTTTCAACACAGCCCCGCGCGCCAACCGACAACGGCGCCCCCAACTATCTGGAAAATTAAATCCTTCCTTGTAAAAAATCTTTCACACTTGGCAAAATCTACCACACTGTAGTAGTTATTAAGATGAAAAGATTAATAGTCGAGATCGGCAAATTCTCAGAGATGATTGATGACCTTCTGAACAAGAACAAGGTCTTGAGAGAAGATTTTGAGGAGTTTGAGAAACGCTTAATAAAACATCCTGCGGAAGGAGACCTGATTCAGGGCACAGGTGGCCTTAGAAAAACAAGATTAAAATCCGCTTCCAAGGACAAAAGTGGTGGTTTTCGAGTCTGTTATTTGGACGCGCCAGAAAAAGCAAAACTTTTCCTAATTTCTGATATATGCAAAAAACGCGCAAGAAGATTTATCGAGCGAGGAAAAAAAGATTCTTAAAAATTTAGTAGAAAAACTTAAAAGAGAATGAGAATGGGAAAATTTTTCGAAGATTTAAGGGACGGACTTGAGGAAGCAATTGCCCATGAAAAGGGCAAAAAAACTCTCCGTACCCGTTTACTCCAGCTCCCAGAGCCTCCTGAACACTACAAAGCAAAAGATATCAAAAAAATTCGCTCCAAATGGCAGTACTCGCAAGGTGTTTTCGCTATCATCTTGAACGTAAGCGTAAAAACTGTGCGTTCATGGGAATCCGGAGAGCGATCTCCCAGTCATGCAGCTTTGAGACTTTTAGAAATCGTCGATCACGGTATTTACAACCCAAAAATCTTTCGCAAACAGGCAAGAACCTAGACCATCTCGGTGCTCCACCCATCTTTTAAAATGGGGACGGCAAAGTGCATGAAGGAGTCGGAATCGGGATGTTGGGAGGTAAGAATGTGCATCCGCTTTTCGAGTAGTTGCGCATTTCCTTTGAAAAAAAAACTCATGAGCTGTTTTAGCTTATTGACCCGCACGCGCATTGCGGCTTGAGAAGGAATTTCTGAAAGATAAATTTCAAAATAGCGCATCAAAGCCTCCCACTCTGGCTGATAGGGCTTTTGGGAAAAATGCGCTTTAATTTGATGAAAAATAAAGGGGTTGATCACACTCCCTCTTCCGATCATGAGAGCATCACATTTTGTTACTTTTAACATTTCGAGAGCATGTGCAACAGTCAGGATATCGCCATTGCCGACGAGAGGAATTTTTAAGATCGATTTTGCTTCGGCAATTAAATCCCAGCGCGCAGGAGGAGTATATCCATCGACTTTTGTCCGCGGGTGTAAGGTGATGTAACGCGCTCCGCTCTCTTCTGCTGCAAGAAGATTTTCTTTAAAAAGGGAAATATCTTCATATCCCGAGCGCATTTTTATTGTGACGGGAATCGTGACAGCGCGCACCATCGCCTTTGCAACTTCATGAAGAAAATGGGGATCCTTGAGAAGACTTGAACCCGCTCCCCTCCCTGTCACGGTATTGGAAGGACAACCACAATTCAGGTCGATGCGAGGCGCTCCCCTCGCCTGCATCTCCTTAGCCATTTCTGCCATCAGGGCGGGATCTGATCCCATGAGCTGCGCAGCAAGGGGTGTCGGACCCAGCTCGTCCGCCTCATAGACCTCTGCTAAGCTTTTAATGTGCGCATTCTTTGGAACGCGCAAAAAATCTCTTACCGCCTCGTCAAATCCGCCAATGGAGGCGATCGCCTTGCGAAAACAGCGGTCACCTACTCCCTCCATTGGGGCAAGAATGAGAAACGGACAGCCATTAGGGTCTTTTGGAAGTAAGTTCATAGGCAAAAGGCATGGAATTCTTGAACAAAATCACAATTAAATCCAGCATGATTTCTATGGCGAAGCGAGTTTCTTGGGAGGTTTATATCATCCAAACAGAGTCGGGAAAGCTCTATACCGGCATTACCACTGATCTGGATAGACGCTTTCAAGCTCATCTAAATGGAGAAAAAGGAGCACGCTTTTTCCGATTTTCTAGACCTCGCGTTATCCTCTTCCGCGAAAAGCAACCCAACCGTTCGAAAGCAACGAAACGAGAAATTGCCATCAAAAAAATGAGTCG
>JBIOJU010000162.1:0-3521 GCA_044451165.1 Chlamydiales bacterium
AAAAGATTTGAAGAAGTAGAAGAGATGATCCAAGGAGAGGTTGAAAAAACCCTGGCATCTGCCATACGAGGACCCCTTGGCCTGATGTTAGAGATTCCTAAAACCTATGCGCGTCTCGTGCGGAATACGATTGTTAAAAGATGCGCCGAGAGGGAGGCTTTTTTTCTTTCTCACGCGAGTTTGGAGACGATCTGCACACTGCTAGAATCTGGCGCAGCAAATCGTCAAATTCGTTCGGGAATAAGGACGCTCATTGTGGACAGAGGGATTTTTTTTCTCCTCGAGCCTGTCCCAGCCCGGTTCCTGTCGCTCAAAAAACTCGAAGAGAGTAGCTGGGAGGAGGGGGGATGCAAGTGGGAGATCAAGATCATTCCGGCCAAGGATTCTCTACTACCGACTTCCTGGCGCGAGCTCTGGCAAGGGGAAGGAAGAGTGGTTCTGCCAGAAGGAGAATTTCAGCTGGTTCATCATGACTCCAACTACTCCTATCCTGGAGGACCGAGGATCAAAAAATTGTGGGGAGAAGCGCGCACTCCCGCCTTTTTGCGGCCCATGTTTCCGTTGATCGCACAGGATGGAGAGGTGGTAGGAGAATTTCTTTCAGGTAAGAAGTTAGGCAATTTCCATAGTAATAAATTAATAACTTTATCTTTGAAATTTAAATTAATTAATAATTAATGTGGTCATAAAAAACAAATCTGCTAAGATTACGAATTAGAGGGGAACCGGACTTACAAGACATTCCATTAGAATCAGCGTCATTTCGTTTTGAATTTTTCTTTACGGAAATGGCAAAGAGGTGATTTGCTAACTTGTTTGTCCTACACAGGGAAAAACTATGGGAAGCGAGAACAATCAGAAGCCAGAGGGACGCAAGGGAATTCCGGGTGGCTTTTTTATCTTTCTAATAGCTGCTGTTTTAGCAGTTTTTTCCATCCAAAATCTCAAATCTGAAAAAATGGCTAAGGTCGGCTTTAGTCATCAGACAGAACATCTGGTCAATTTAGACCTCCTTCAAACGGATGATAGCCACAAAATTGCACTCAACGACAATCTCGTCACCTTTACAGGAAGGTTTAAAGATCGGCTCACAGATGATGCGAAGAGTCGCTTCCGTTTTCTCGATTTTCTCTACCAGAACCATGAACTCTCCGAAAGGCAGAAATCTTTAGAGAGTGGGATCATCGCATTAAGACAAACTGTTAAAGATTCGGCCGACTGGTTTTTACATTTAAGCGGCATCCCGATCCCCAAAGGGGGCTACACGGTCGTCAACCCGATCTACGATGCAAACCATCAAGAAAATGCGTTAGTCATTAACTCTTTATCGTCTAGAAACATTCTCAGCTTAAAAGATTTAGAGCAGCGCTTTTCTTCCCTCTCGACCGCAAACTCTACCGGGATTGAGAATTTTGGAAAGGACCTATTAATACTTATTCAGGGCTTTCGCTCTCCCAACCTTGGGATTGGTAGCGAAACTCTCAAACAGAACTTACGTGACTATGAGCAGCAGATCACAGCCGTAAACAATGAAGGGCAGATGCAAGAGCAGATCGCCACCTATGGGGCGACTCTTGCCAATCTCTCTAAAATTGTGCGCGAGCTGGATCAGGAAGAGCAGGGCGTTCGTTTAATCGGCCTTCGCAGCGTCCGTAGCTACAAAGCAGAAATTGACGAATATAATCTTGTCTCAGATGAACTACAAAAAAACAGTGCTCAGCTAGACAAGTCAAGAGGACAAGTTGCGAACGTGATCTGGTTTTTCAATGATGAGGAGCTTTCTACACGCGCGCTTGAAAAAAAGGATTCTGAGCTCTACAACCACTGGTTTTTGCAAGCAAAACAGGAGTGGGAAAATTTTCCTGAAAATAAGGGAGCCCTCTTTAAAGCTCCTGATCAGCCTCGCAATTCTGTCCTAGATAAAACATTTAAAAGCGAAGAGCCCTCTCCAAACTACTTGGGATATCTCCTCCCGCTGCTTCCGCTACTTGTGATCATCCTCCTTCTCTATTTTGGTTTTTCTCGTCAGATGAAAGGTGTCGGATCGGGCGCGCTCAATTTCGGAAAATCTCCTGCAAAACTTCTCACCAAAGAGAAGAACAAAGTGACGTTTAAAGATGTAGCAGGGTGTGACGAAGCGAAAGAAGAGCTTCAGGAGATCGTCGACTTTTTGAAGGATCCATCAAAATTCACCGCACTTGGTGCGCGCATTCCTAAGGGTGTGCTTTGCATCGGAGCGCCTGGTACTGGAAAAACCCTCATTGCAAAAGCAGTTGCAGGTGAAGCAGACAGACCATTCTTTTCGATTTCCGGTTCCGACTTTGTCGAGATGTTTGTGGGAGTAGGTGCGAGTCGTATTCGCGACCTATTTGATCAGGCCAAGAAAAATGCTCCCTGCATCATTTTTATGGATGAGATCGATGCTGTAGGCCGCCATCGCGGGGCTGGCATGGGGGGCGGACATGATGAGCGGGAACAGACACTCAACCAGCTTCTCGTAGAGATGGATGGATTTGACACAACAGAGGGAGTCATTCTCATCGCTGCCACCAACCGTCCAGATGTGCTTGATAAGGCGCTTTTACGTCCAGGCCGCTTTGACAGACGGATTGTGATCGACCTTCCGGATATTAAAGGAAGATATGAGATTTTGAAAGTGCATGCGCGCAAGATCAAACTCGACGCGGCAGTAGACCTCATGTATATCGCAAGAAACACACCAGGGGCATCGGGTGCCGATCTTGCAAACATTCTTAATGAAGCCGCACTTCTTGCTGCTAGAAAAGGAAGAAGCGCCGTCACTGCTCAGGATGCAGCCGAAGCGTGTGACAAGGTGCGTTATGGAAAAGAGCGCAGAAGTTTGGAGTTAGATCAGAACGAGCGCAAAACCACAGCTTTTCACGAGTCTGGACACGCAGTCGTTGCGCTGCTCGTAAAACACGCAGATCCTGTGGACAAAGTCACCATCATTCCAAGAGGCCTTTCTCTCGGTGCAACCCATTTTATGCCAAAAAAGAATCGGGTGAGCTACTGGAGAAAAGAGATTCTGGACCAGCTTGCCGTCCTCATGGGAGGAAGAGCCGCAGAAGAGATTTTTGTAGGGGATATCTCTTCTGGAGCACAGATGGATATCTCTCAAGCAACACGTCTCGTGCGTAGCATGGTGTGCGAATGGGGGATGAGCGATTCACTGGGGACAATCGCCTATGATGAGCGGAGTGAGCAAGGCCAATACCTCGGCATGCCTTCATACCAGGATAAAAATTACTCACAAGCTACTGCAAAATTCATCGATGATGAAGTGAAAAAAATCATGGATGTTGCGCATTCACAGGCAGTGCAGCTCGTCCAAGAGCACCGCGAAAAGGTGAATCTCATGACAGAGATGCTGATCGAATTTGAAACTCTTGACCGCGAAGATGTCCTCGATATCATGAGCGGCAAATGGGATGCGGATAAGAAAAAGCAGAAACTCAAACTCAATGAAGAACTGCAACGCAAGCTGCCGCCTCCACCTCCTT
>JBIOJU010000163.1:0-3493 GCA_044451165.1 Chlamydiales bacterium
CATCAAAACGGATCCAAACATGGTAACGCGGCCTAGCTTCGCAAGCTACGATTTTTGCTCTTCTTGTCTGCATATCTTTTCAAAAAGCTACAAGGTGCAAAATCTTAAGGCTATTTTTAAATTTTTTCTATAGAAAAATAAGACTACTTTTACGGTATCCGCCAGGATCCTGCTTTTAGAGAATTTATTGCGGGGTGTAAGTGACTTGTGTATAGTGGCTGTTGTTGAATGATGTCTACTCAAGCTGCAATCTCCGCTACTTTACAACCCGCGTTTCCTATCGATATCGGCCCTATAATTGTTCAAGCTGTAGCGCGCCAAGACCTGCAAGTTGCTGCGCTTGTTCAGAAAGCTTTTCATGCGCATGCTCAAGCTTCTCTTGCGCTTATGACAAAACAACATCCAGGAATGGACTATCAAATCATGGTTAGCGCTCAACAATATTTTAACGATGGGATAGGAGAGCGGACCTGCGTAGGGTGGGCAATGAATGACAATTTTTACTGCACTCTTAAAAAATACCTTTCGAAGGAAGAGATGCCGCCACCATGCAGACTCCATCCCATATTGGATCAGTTGTATGGCTTACATATCATCGATCCTGAAATGCTCAGCATCTACCAAACTTACCAACGCGTTATTTTAGTAAATAGCCTCGAAGAGGCACTAAAAAGAGGAGACTCTAAGAGTGCCTTTGCTCTGATTGAGTCTCCAAGCGACAAGTTTCTACTGCAAAAAAGATTCAAAGGGGAACTCGGTCGAATCACCGTGGAAAGGCTCTTGAAGGCAAACTTACAGCTTGGCCAAGAAATCTTAGCAAAGCTGGGCGTTGCACTGCTAGCGAAGAGCGAAGAAGCTAAAAAGTAGATCTGAAGGAAACGTGTTGAAGGCACGAGCTAAGAAAATGGCAGACACTTCTCTAACTGTTTAAAGTTGCGGTAAGAAGCAGCCCATGGTGGTCCGACAATGCCTTTTCGGGGTACTCTAAATCAAAGGTCTCTACCTTTTGAATTTTAATATGCGAGACGCTGGCGCTCGGAGAAGAAAGAGAAGACTTTGTGACTAGCGCGTAATCAATAGATTCATACCGGTCCGCTTGGATGTTTTTTTTGCCGCGCATCCAGCTGGTGAGCTCATTCGTGCAGGTTGCGTTGTCGTCCAGCCTTGTTTCATCATACTCATCCCAAAACAGCTTGGAGATAAATTCGACGGGGATCTGTTTTGGTGCGTCGTTCAAATCTCCAAGGAGAAAGAGGGGTTTGGAAGATTGACGGAGATGGTGACCAACATCGTGAGAGATGCGGACGCGTTGTGTATGTCGCATTTGTTGGGATGGTTGCTCTTTGCCGGGTGTAAGGTGTGTTGTCATGACAGTAAAGCGCTCGGTTGTGCAACAGAACCAGCCGCGACGTATTCCATTTTGATTCGGGAAAGCTTTGAAGTAGGGAATGGCGGCAAGATTTCCGCGCATCGCGAGGAATAGGCAGCTTTCAAGCCGCAAAGGATTGGGAGCGATGTTGAGGAAAATATGCGTGTAGGTGTGCTTCAGCTCTTTTGCAAGAGCTAAACCCGCTCTAAAAGAGACCTCTTGTCCAACAAAAACAGTGGGGTTGATCCGTTTAATGAGCTCTGCAATCAATTTTACTCTTTGCACTGCTGGTGAGACTCCTCCAAAGAGCATTGGAAGGCTACCCCAGAACATGCAAGTGTTGAGTGTCATAAGAGAGATCTCTCTCTCTTCTCGAGGAGCATTAGCCTCGCCTTTGATGTAGTAGTAGGGGTGGGGCGAGATCGCATTTCCTGCGACCTGTATGACGCCGCCTGCAAGTGCTGTCACAAGAGTGACCGGTGCAAGCAGGATAGTAGTGGCCAGACGAACCGTTCTTTTTGCAACTTCAGCGAGCTTATTGGAGCAGTTGTAGTGGCTACCCGCTCCGACTCTGTCTAGTGGAATGATAAAGGCGGATGCCGCGTGCGAAGACCAGTGAAGAGGACGATAAAGCTCCAAACTGATGCGATGAAAAATTTGGCCAAGCCTCTGCGTATTCACACAGCAGTAGCGCGGCTGAGCAGCGATCATGGGATGGTAAGAGGAGACGGGGCGTGTTGCCATATCAATTCAAAATAATTGTAATCTTGTTGGGCAGATATGATAGCCTAGCAGGTGTTTTTTTTCGATGTTGGGACTAGGTTTCATTCCTTTCTATGATACACGGAGAACTGGTGAGCAGGTAACCGCGCAGGGAAATCGAGATGAATGCATTTTTCGACAACCTGCGTTTTTTCATCGAAATCACCTGTTACCTCGCCAGCAATAGAATTTACAGAACTTTTATTCTCATCGGTTATTTGCTTGTCGAAATAAAAGTAGAGAAAAATTTCCTTTTTCAGTTTGTCATAATCAAATGCTACTAAACGAAGATTAGGAGAAATTTCACAGAGCAAAGCCCTTTGTAATGAAAGTCTGACGTTAATATCGTTCATGTATTCAGGATTTGATTGGTTGTTCACAGTTGTTTTTCATCCACAAGGTCCTCATGTCGTCTATAAGCGAACCTTCCGCGGAATGGTATTTTGTTTGGAAAATCGATGCGTTCTATGCCTTCATCTAATACATAATCACCACCCATTGCCGCGATGACTTCTGTAATTGCACAGTCCCAAAGGTCAATAATTTCTTCAGGCACAGTGCCATGATAATAAAAGTGGATGTATGCGACCTGTTTGTCATTGTCCAAATCAACAACCACAGCACGTAATGCAGAGGTGACGACGCCCAGTAGGGCCCTTTGTGTTGCAAGCAATATGTTGCTTAATTCTTTCACTTTTTCGTAAAGCATATGCGATTGAATGTATTTCCATAGGATTTTTAGGCATGGGACTACACTTCATTCCTTTCTACAATAAACGGAAAACTGGTGGGCAGGAAGCCATGCGGGAAAATCGAGATGAATGCATTTTTCGATAACCTGTGTTTCTTCATCAAAATCACCTGTAACCTCAGCAGCAATAGAATTTACGGAACTTTTATTTTCATCGGTTATTTCTTTGTCGAAGTAAAAATAGAGCAGAATTTCATTGTTCAGCTTGTCATAATCAAAAGCTACTAAACGAAGGTTAGGAGAAATTTCACAGAGCAAAGCCCTTTGCAATGAAAGTCTGACTTTAATATCGTTTGTGTATTCAGGCATAGATTCGTTGTTCACAACAGTCCCTTTGGTCGTAAGGGCACTATATGTACCCCGTCCTTAGCATAAACAAGCATACCCATTGTGGTTTCTCGCGTGATTTTTGTCGTTTCATCTTTGTAGAGACCTATAACTTCAGCAAAATCAACTCTTTCGCGATACCCCGGGCTTCCGGGTATCTCATTATTTATTCTTTGCCCGGAACCTGCATATTTATTAACCAACTTCTGTGGGTCTGCATGGGTCAGTTGACTCTTGTCTGCTTTATAATTCTTATGCCCCACGATATGCTTCCCTTGCTTATC
>JBIOJU010000164.1:0-3481 GCA_044451165.1 Chlamydiales bacterium
TCTGCGCACGCACTGACTGATGTATTGATCATCATGCGGAATATCATCAAAAGAGATGATTTCCACCTCTTTTTTGAGAGAAAGAGACTTCAATCGATTTAAAAGCGAGGCAACACATTCTATATCGCGCAGAGACATCTTAGTGAGAAGATCAGTGTCATCTAAAATAGCGTAGAAAAAATGGAGATATTCGATTGTTTCGCGGTCAGGATCGATAAAAAATTGCTGCTTTCTTTGCAGAACCAGCCCCTTCTGCAAGAGTCGTTGAAAAAGGCGTTTGTTTTTGGGATTGGAGAGATCTTTTTTAATCTCATGCATCTGCGTTTCGATCTCTTTTGCGCTCATTCCTCCCATGCTGTAACGGTCATTGATCTCAAATGCAAGTGATGCGACAAGGGCATTAGAAGATTGCGCGTCGGCAATGAGCACAACGGACGGCGACAAGGTGGTCATGCTGCTCTTGTGATGGTCGATCACACTAATCACCTCAAGATAGGAGGGGATTTTTGTCTCTTCTCGATTGCAAAAATCGCGCAGTGTAACAGTCCCCAAAATGGGCTTGTGCAGATCACTTGAATGGACCACCCCTAGGGGGGCGTTTCTTCCTTCTTGATCGGCAATTGTAACGGTTAGGTACTGGTAGGAGCCCATCTTGCTGCGGATCTCTTCGAGATCTGCGCGCGAACTAAGCATTTGAGGGGAGTGTCCGAACACCTCTGTTTTGATCTTGAAGGCGACACCCAATTTTTCAACATACGCACCGATACTTTGAATGGCGTTGTCAAGGTAGCGTATCAGTTTTTCAAGTGTATGGAAGATACGCGGCCTGTTCTCAAGAAGGTATCCTGCCTTGTCAAAAAGCGGTGATTTCTCAAGAGAGCTCGTGAGATCGACAAACTCGTTAAAGGCAAATAATGAAAGCTCTTTCATCGCATGCGCAAACCCTTCAAAGGTGCTTTCAAGTCCCTTTTTAACTCTGAGAACTTTTACAAGGTAATCTTGTAAATTAGCGCGCTGTTTTTCTGTGAGCTGCTGTGTGGGCGTCGCCTGCTCTAATCTTGTGCCAAAAACTTTACGGAAAAAATTGGGGAAGTCTTTTCTCGTTAAATTCTCTTTTGCAAAGAGGGTAATCAGCTCGACATGCAAATAGTTTTCAAACCAGCGCAGCACTTGGCTGAGTAGCATGATGACCTGTCTTACACCTTCGACGTCGATGCTGCGCCAGTCGCCAAGATAGTAGCCTTTCTCATCAACTAGGACAACTGCATGGTTGCGATCTTGATCGATCTGTAGAGAAGACTCCTCTGTCTGTTTTGTGACGACCCCCCTTTGACTTAAGAGATCTAGACTTGAAAGGGCAAGAGCTGCTCTTCCTTTAGCAAAATGGGAAAAAATATTTGCTCCAAAAATCTTATGAAAGAGGAAGTCGATTTCAATTTGAGGTGGCACTCCGCCAGGCACATTCCAAAGATGGAGTCCATCTCCTACTCTTGCAGCAAAAGCATCGACCCATCCCCAAAAGGAGGCGATCGTCGTGTCCAGATCGGGCGAACCATGTGCAGTGACATAATGAGTGCCATTGTACTTTTTACCCATCCCGATGGGAAAGTAGAGCTGATACTCTTCCCTGGGTATGTATTTACCAACAATGCGAGCACGGATCTTGTAATTCTCCTCCTCGCCCACCCCTGAAAATTGATTGAGCCAAAGCTCAAAATTGGAAAAGGCATACGCATCGAGCACCTTTTCTTTGTTTACCCGTTCGATGTAATCATTGACTGCGCCCAGGAGAAAAATCGGCGGCGAGGCTTCTTGAATGAGCTTTAAAAGAACACGCCCCACCCGTTCACTTTTCTGCATCTCGGTAAGGTTCTTAAACCCATCTTTACGAAAATCTTTGAAAATCCCATCAAGATTTCTAAACTCAGCACGCATGATGGTATAATCACCCAAATGCTGATGGTGTTTTCCCTTTTTCGTTGGTGCAACTTTAATTTTTTTCTTTGCCATAGAGGAAATTTTAATAGGAGAGGTTCATCGGATCGAGCAGGATTCGAACCTGCGACCACCCGCTTAGAAGGCGGGTGCTCTATCCACTGAGCTATCGATCCAAAAAGAATGCATATTAGCGGATAAGGAGATTTCCTCACCAGAGAAGAGAGATCGGGCAAGGGCACGCTCACGGGCACGAGCACGAAAGAAAGAGGGATGTGTGATCTTTCTCACTTTCGAGCCCGTAAACGTGCCCGCGTGCGTGCTAAGGCCCCTCTTCATCACTGCTGGTTAGCCTTTTTCTTCGGGTGTTACTTCTTCGGGCTGAGCGGGCTGTGAACGCGTGATTTTCTGGTAGTCTTCGACAGAATGGATGATGTGCGGCCTTACAAAGATTAAAATATTGCGTCTTTCATCCTGCCTTTTTGTTTTGCTAAAAAGAGCTCCGACGAGAGGAAGTTTACCAAGAAACGGGAGACCCGATTTGTGGTGAGACTTCGCATTCCTCGCCATGCCACTTAATACGAGGAAGTGTTTGTCAGGGACATGCACATGTGTGGCCATGTTAGTCTTTGTGGTGCGTATGCCATTGACATGGGTTGTTGTATTCAATAGATCTCCTACGCTCTCTGTGATCTCTTCATCGATATCGAGAGTGATCACATCACTTTCTCCCAGCATTGGTGTAATGCTCAAACTGACACCGATGTCCCGATATTCGATATTGGCTGTAGTTTGCTGACTTTGTCCCACAGTCTGCACG
Source organism: Chlamydiales bacterium (assembly GCA_044451165.1). Classification (GTDB taxonomy): domain Bacteria; phylum Chlamydiota; class Chlamydiia; order Chlamydiales; family Rhabdochlamydiaceae. Next base: position 2,756 of record JBIOJU010000164.1, read on the forward strand.
ACAGATCCTGTGAAAGGAATATTATCGCCGACGAAAATTTTGGAATTCTTGTTGTCCTGGGTGATGATTTTCTGGTTGAGAACAATCGTACTATCACCATCTGCTTCAAGAGCTGACACAAGTGAGCCTAAGCTAAGGAAGGATTTGCCTTTGTGGAGAATCAAATCTCCAATCACCCCCAAATCAAAACCTTTACCAATTGGAATCTGATTCAGTCCTGTCGGAGTGGAATGCGCGTTTATCCCTTTCATCGTTCCTGCAAACGGTGGTTGTACGGAATTTCTTCCAAAACTGCCCATTCCAAACCCGACCTTATCCATATATTTTCCGCCCGCCGCCCATTCGAGGCCAAATTCAGACGCTTTATGCACATCCGTTTCTATGACGAGAACCTCGATAAACACTTGTCTCAGCGGAACGTCGAGTGATCCGATCAGTTTTTTAAAACTTTCAACTGTTTCCGGATCTCCAGAACAGAGAAGTGAGTTGGTCGCTTTTACCCACTGCATAGAATGAATTGCGCTCAGCAACTTCACTGGCTTATCGGGCTGATTTTGGAGATCGGCACCGATCTTCTTAATGGCCTCTTCAATTTCAGAGCCTTGATGGTATTGGAGTTTGTAAACAAAAAACGCTTGCGGCTCGGCAATCTCTTGAGGCTCCGCTGCTTGTAGCGCAGTAAAAAGTGGCGATGGCACATCTCGCCTTGAAGGTGAAGGAGTAGCA
>JBIOJU010000165.1:0-3467 GCA_044451165.1 Chlamydiales bacterium
AAAGAGTACCTCGACTGACTCTTCTCGGTTCAGCTGCTGCATTTGCTGCCATAGATCACTTCCTGGTTAAAATGGGCTTAAATTTTACCCTATTTCAGCAATAGATATCAATGCGTGTAAAAATTTTACTTGTTAGTGGATGCAACAAGAAATTTGACTGCTTCTTGCTTCATGCGTAAGTGAATGCTCGAGAGGCCGTTGGAACGGCCTGGTGTAAGAGCAGAGTGGATCCCTAAGCTGTCTAGGAAGGTAGGAGGGCAGCCTAGGATCGCCTCCGGTGTTTCGTAGTTGTAGGCGGCAAGAAGCAGGGCGGCAAGACCTGCAGACATAAGGGCGTCTGCACCAATGAGGAATTGCACCTTGCCCTCTACGAGCTGAGCGTGAAGATAGACCCTGCTCTGGCAGCCCGAGACAAGATTTTACTCATTTTGCATTTCTTGTGCGAGGGGCGGGAGTGCACGCCCCAGCTCGATGAGCTTCTCGTAGACAGCCTCAGGAGTCTTGCATGCAGAAAAAAAATTCTTTACTCTCTCTTGCTTCGCAAGACACGAGGTGTGCGTCATAGTAGTCAGCATTATAGCCGAACATGTTAGCGAAACCAAGTGTCTTGATGAGGCCATCAAAAAATAACCACCGAGTACACCGAGAAGCACCGAGATGAAGAAAGAGGATTTTTTTACCGCAGAGAATTGCTTTCTTCTGTTGTGAAATTCTTTCTTATTTCTGCTCATGCTTTTTTCCTCTCTTCGGCTCGGTGCTCTCGGCGTGCTCGGTGGTAAAAAATAGTTTGCATGGAGAGGGTCTTCTGGTTTCTTTTCTTTGTTTTTGACAATAAAAGAAGGGAATGTTTCACTTTCTGCTTATTAAATGGGCTAGGCTGAGTAGTTTGTGCCGAAAGAAGATACGATTAAGGTTGATGGGAAGATAGAAGAGCTCCTGCCGAACATGACATTTCGTGTCGTGCTCGAAAATGGTGTGAGGGTGTTTGCACATCTCTGCGGAAAGATGCGGATGAGAAATATTCGCGTTCTAGTTGGGGATGTTGTCACCGTGGAAATGTCTCCTTACGACCTCTCAAAAGCGCGCATCATCTACCGGCAAAAATAAGTTCTCGAGCAGAATTTTTTGCGTATCAAAATATTCTGGTTGATTTTATTTTCCACGCCGCATAACCTAAATTGCTTTTAAACCCAGTAAACCCAGTTCGAGATCGTTGTGTTCGATGCAAGGTAGGAGAAGTGCCCAGATAGCTCAGTGGTAGAGCACTTGCATGGTAAGCAAAAGGTCGTAGGTTCGATTCCTATTCTGGGCAAGCAAGGTTTTTTAAACTCAGTCATTCTGGAGCTCTAACGGAGGATGTTATAAAATGGCACAAGAAACATTTCAAAGGACGAAACCGCACAGCAATATCGGGACCATGGGTCACGTCGACCATGGAAAAACTTCCCTAACTGCGGCAATTACAAAAGTATTAGCAGAACAAGGTAAAGCGAAATATCGCGACTACGCGTCGATCGACAATACGCCTGAAGAGAAAGCGCGTGGAATTACGATCAACGCCAGCCACGTGGAATATGAAACAGAGAAGCGCCACTACGCGCACGTAGACTGACCAGGCCACGCTGACTATGTTAAGAACAAGATCACCGGTGATGCGCAGATGGACGGAGCGATCCTCGTTGTTGCTGCAACAGACGGCGCGATGCCACAAACAAAAGAGCACATTCTTCTTGCGCGCCAAGTCGGCGTCCCTGCAATTGTTGTCTTCCTCAACAAGTTGGACATGATTGGTGCAGGAGATGAAGAGCTGGTAGAGCTCGTAGAAGTAGAGCTTGCCGAGCTTCTCGAGAAGCAAGGCTATAAAGATGTACCGATCATTCGCGGGTCTGCGTTAAAAGCTCTCGAAGGCGATGCAAAATATGTAGAGAGCATTAAACAGCTCATGAAAACTGTGGACGAAAAGATCCCGACGCCAGTGCGTGAGACCGACAAGCCCTTCCTCATGCCGATCGAGGACGTCTTCTCGATCTCTGGCCGTGGAACAGTGGCTACTGGTCGCGTTGAGCGCGGCGTTGTAAAAGTGAACGACAAGTTGCAGCTCGTGGGAATCCGTGAGACGCGTGAAACAGTTGCAACCGGTCTTGAAATGTTTAATAAACTCCTCGACGAGGCGCGTGCAGGTGAAAACGTGGGCGTTCTTCTCCGAGGTCTTGAGAAAAATGATATTGATCGCGGGATGGTGCTTGCAGCTCCTGGAACTTGCACACCCCACACAAAGTTTAAAGGAACGATCTACGTGCTGACAAAAGAAGAGGGTGGCCGTCACAAGCCCTTCTTCAGCGGATATCGTCCTCAATTTTATCTCCGCACGACAGACGTTACAGGAACTGTAACGCTGCCAGAGGGCGTAGAGATGGTGATGCCTGGAGATAACGTAGAACTGACTGCAGAGCTCATCCATCCGATTGCGATGGAAGAGGGAATGCGGTTTGCGATTCGTGAAGGCGGACGTACGATTGGAGCCGGTACGATCACGAAGATTTTAAAGTAGGGAACTTAAGAGGACCACTCCTCATCCGTGATGAGAGGTCTGTTAGACAACCCTGTTTGTTGCCGCGAGCTTGGGTGCGTAGCTCAGCTGGTAGAGCAGCGATCTCCAAAGTCGCTGGTCGGGGGTTCGAATCCCTCCGCACTCGATTGAATAGGCTGTGATGAAGATGTTTGATGCAAAACTCCGAGATCTGTCTGTGAAAGATGGTGTACAGCGCCCTAAGTTAGGCGTAGTGATTCGCGAGTATAAAGAAGAGCTTAAAAGGGTCAGCTGGACAACAAAAGACGAGCTGAAACTTTTAACAAAAGTAGTCATTGGAACAACTTTTGTTTTCGGGCTTGGCATCTACATCGTAGATCTGGTGATAAAAGGTTTTTTGCATCTCATTGGACAGTTGGTCCACTAGAAAGATTAAGGGAAGAGCAATGTACAAGTGGTATGTGATCCAGGTGATCTCTGGGCAAGAGAAGAGAGTGAAAAAGGCTCTCGAAGAGAACCGTGAATCTAAAGGAATGAGCGATCTCATTCAGGACATTCTTCTTCCAACAGAAAATGTTGCTGAAGTGAAGGGCGGACAGCAGAAGGTCAGCGAAAAAAAGCTGTGGCCAGGCTATATTCTTGTCAAATTAAACTTGACGGACGACGCGTGGATGTATGTTAAAAACACGAACGGCGTGCTCGACTTTTTAGGCGGTGAGAGACCCACTCCCCTTGCAGAGAGCGAAGTAAACGAGATCTTAAAAGATTTGGAAGAGAAGAAGAAGGGTGTTGTGCCTAAACATAACATCGTTCCGGGCGACAAAGTTAAAATCACAGATGGCGTGTTTGTCAATTTCATCGGTACTGTGAGCGAGGTTTTCCACGACAAGGGAAGGCTCAGCGTGATGGTCTCCATCTTTGGACGCGAAACGCGTGT
>JBIOJU010000166.1:0-3461 GCA_044451165.1 Chlamydiales bacterium
GAGAAAAGAATCCCACCTCCCAGGAGGAGTAGAAGCAAAAAGGCAAGAAGCGGTCGTGTTGGGCTCAGGAGGGGTTGAGGATAGGAGTTAAGACTTTTAGGATCAATAGTTTGCTTAATATATTGATAATAAGCGGCTTACGTGATAAATAAGTCTTTTAAAATAAATTCTATTATTATATAATAATTTTTATAACTTAATGGATTTTATTATGAATTTTGGCTTTAACACAGTTTTGACCAAATTTACGGAATTTGGCAGTTTTATTGCTTCAAAAGTACGCGGCACAAGCCGCGTTGAGAAGGCGGCCTATGCCGCTCTTGTCAACTCTTCGGCTGTCTCCGCGGCAATTAATACCTCACTCCACGAGGCTTGTAAAAATGGGGATTTGAAGAGTGTCGAGGCTCTTCTTCAATCTGCAGACGTTTTAAAACTGCTTTCTACCCAAGATCTTAGTGGGACTACGCCCCTTAGCTATGCGTGCATGAATGGGCATGAGGAGATTGCAGAACTTCTCATCGAAGCCGGCGCGGACGTAAACCGTCAGGACCGTGCGGGTAGCACCTCGTTTTATTATGCCTGCGCGACAAAATCCTGGAATCTTGCACGACTTCTTGTGGAGTATAAAGCGGACCTGAATCTACAGGATCATCATGGATTCTCTCCACTTATGCATGTCATTACAGATGAGAACTGGGTGGAATTTCTCCTAGAAAATGGAGCAGAAGTGAACGTTACTGCAAGGGACGGTTCAACCCCTCTTAGTATGGCGTGCGCAGATAACGACACAAGAATCGTGCAGCTACTACTTGAACACGGCGCCCGCCCCAATCAGGGTGTGTATAATCTTCATGGTAAAGAATTGCCCCCTCTTCATCTGGCTTGTAAAAATAACAACACTCAGATTGCGAAGATGCTGATAGCGGCGGGTGCAGACGTGCATTTCCGTTACGAAGGAGAGACGCCTCTTGATGTCCTTGCTTTGAAAGACCGTAATGCGCCTCTCGTTGCTCTATTGCTCAATCACGACGCCGAGCCAGGTCTTGAGAAAAAAATGGATATTGTTGCCCAATATCCAGAACATGAAGAACACTTTACAGGTGTCCGCGACCAGCTATTGATTGCGGCAAAAAAACTTGCTCACGCAAACCATATTGCCAATCAAAAAGCTGCAGAGATCGAATATGAAAAGTGGCATGAACAGATTTTCTATCGTGATTTTGCAAAAGTGATCGAGGGGAGCGACCTCTATACGCGTCATGAAAGAGCAAAACTTGCAAAAGCGTTTCTAGAAGCTTCTAAGGTCCCGTTTGACGTCCAGCGGGCAGTGCGGAACATTCGCAAGGATCAACCAGTGATTGTGCCGACCGGCTGGTCGGGACATTGTCTGCCTCTAGTTTTTTATGCCGGATATCTTGCAATTTGCAATCGTGGAGAGGGAATGCGCAAAAGCAGCGTGGAAATATACAAATTCGAGCTTGGAAGTGTGGATGAACAGATAATTCAGGAGCTGGTTGATGCACCGCGAAAACTTTCATCTGCTGCAGGCCAGGCGTTTATTTACGGGACTCTCCTAAAAAAATTGTCTTGCAAGGAAGATGCTTTTACAAAAAAGCTGGTCAAGCCGACTGTCTCTTCAATGCAAGTTGTGAATAACTGTCCCTTCACAAGCTGCGCAGGGGCACTCTCTGCTCTGTTGGGTCTTTTTGCCACCATCGATTGTAATCAGAGGCCAGAAACACTTGCGGGAATTAGAGAAGACACGCGAGAACTTCTTCTTACACTCCGCCTCAACTATCTAGAGCATTATCTTGAATTGCAACCGAACGGTGAAGAGGAGTTTTTAGCACAAGAGTCTTGGAAAAAAATGAAGAAGCGCGTCAGGGAGTATGCAGACGTCCTAGATGATTATCCGATGATTAGAACCCAGCTTTCTCTGCCGTCAAATGAGCCGTTCCACAGGCGCGCAATCGTGGGTGTAAAAAAACGCGTCTCTCGAATCAAAGAACGCGTAGAAGGCGTCGCGCTCGACGTCCTCTCTTCTGTCCTTATTCCGTCTTATGTGATTTAAATCAGGTGCAAAGATTTTCCATAGAAAAATAGAGAGTGGCGATCTAGCATGCGCTTGAATTCCGTCTCATCAAGCTTTTTCATCTCGGCAGGAGAAAGACGATCTGCATGTTCAATAAAGGTGCCTCCAAGCACGCCACGACATGAAGAGCCGGTAGGTGCATCTCCAGCAATGGTGAGATCTTTGGGAAAGAGATAGATATACTCTTCTTTTCCTTCCTGCATGAGAGACGTATAGATCATATAATCCATGTGGCCTGTCCCTGCTTGTGCATTGAGCGTCACAAGATGGCCTCGTACAGGAATCAACGCTTGATCAGAATTCAACGTTCTACTGCCCAGGCCAGTGCAGTTGAAAATGGTCTCCTCTTCAATCTCGTTGAAATGGTGGACCTCCTCTATTTGAATGGGAATTTTCCGCTTCATCACCTCTGCGATTAGCTCTTGCATGAGCTGTGTGACATTCATGAAGTAGGTCATGTATTTGAAAAAATGAGGGTGCAGCACACCATTTCCAAAATCGAGCGTAAGCTCTACGCGCGGAGGAATGAGCCCTCTTTTTTCTAAATCCTCGATGCCAGTTTCTGTATCACGGTGGCAATATACAGGCATGTAGCGCACTGCCTGCGAGGAGAGGTAGGGGTGTCTTCCCTCCTGAATTTGCTGATACACCAAAAATGAACGCATCCCTATCTCATGTAGATCGAGCTGAGCGTCATCTGAGGTTTTGATAGAAACGAGAGCAAAATACCCACCCGCATCCCAAGAGGTCGTATTGTAGAGGCTTTTGGTGGTAATCCCTGCAATTTTATAGCCGCGTCTTGAAAGTTCAATCGCAGTGGTAAGCCCCATGCAGCCAGAGCCGACGATGCGCACTGCCGCTTTTTTATCGGGGCAACTCTCCTCAAACAATCTAATCGCTTTTTCGATAGAACCGAAGAGCGTCGCCCAACCAGACCCGCCATGCCCATAGCAATGGACGATCCGTTGGGTCTCAGATGTGTTAAGGGAGATATTGAACTTGCCTTCACGCATTGGTCTTGTGGAGACGATTTTTTGTGCGATCGTTTCCGACGTGAGCTTTGGAGGTGTTAGTTGCTCTATAGGAATTTTTGTCATACAAAAAACCATACGCCAACTTCATCTTAAATCACAAACGAGAGAAAAAATCCCACCAGAGAGGCTTGAGAGAAAGATGAGGGGTTGCACAGAGGTAAGAGGAGGTTTTCTTTTTTGTTTGGGGAGAACAAAACAAAAAAAAGCTACTGCTGCTATCTGCAGCAAATAAGAAAAAGATTGTGATTTATGTGTTTTTGCCGCGAAGCGGTGGAGATCCTTTTTTTGCTCTCCAGCAAAAAAAGGCTCTTTCTCTCCTAACCTCTGTGCTTACC
>JBIOJU010000167.1:0-3459 GCA_044451165.1 Chlamydiales bacterium
AGCCTATACTTTGAAAGAATCTCATTTGTTTTGAAAAGGTTGCCGCCGGAGGGTATTTTCCTGTGCAGCCAGGAGGGAAAGCGACCGCGTGCAACTGCTTTCTCCTCGCTAAGTTCTTGAAAAAGAGGAAGAGGAGAAGGTTTTTTCATTTCTTAATTTTTGGAGGAAAGTGGATCGGTATCTCTTGAGCAAGAAGAGATGCCTCTAACCACGCTTCGGGTGTTGTCGGATGCGCGTGGATCGTCTCTGCGATCGATTCTACAGTGAGCTCATTTGCGATCGCAAGCGCCATCTCTGCAATGAGAGTTGCTGCATCATGTCCTACCACCTGCGCGCCCAAAATTTGACCCGTCGGTTTGTCAACCACCATCTGCGCAAATCCTTCTGTCTCAATTGATGCGATCGACTTTCCCAAAGCCTGGAAGGGATATTTTCCCACTGTTGCATGGGGAAAACCCGCTTCTTTTGCCTGATCGAGCGTCATTCCAACAGTGGCGATTTCTGGTGAGGTGAAGATAACCGCGGGTACGGCATTGTAGTGCATGACGGCCTCTTTTCCCATCGCATTACTTGCTGCCACGATTCCCTGGTGGGAGGCGACATGCGCAAGAAGAAATTTCCCTGTGACATCCCCAATTGCGTAAATGCCAGGTACATTGGTCTCCATCTTCTCATTCACGATGATAGAGCCTTTCTCATCTAACTTTACGCCAGCTTTTTCTAAACCCAAGGCTTGAGAGACGATTTTTCTACCCACTGACACGAGAGCAAGTTCAAAAGGAGCAGTTCCTTTATCTTTTATACGTACACTCACACCCTCTTGGGTGGTATCGATCCCTTCGACCATGACGCCCGTTTGAATTTCGATACCTTTTTGTTTGAAGGCGCGCGTAAGGGCATCGGAGATCTCCTTTCCTTGGCTGAGAACAATGGCAGGAAGTGCTTCAAGAATTGTCACACGCACGCCAAGCTCTGCAAAAAGAGAAGCAAATTCACATCCGATGTAACCCCCGCCGATAATCGCAAGCGTTTTGGGAAGTTTGGTGATCTCTAAAAGAGAGGTAGAGCTCAGAATTTTTTTATGATCGCAGGGAAATGCGGGAATGTCTAGAGGAAGAGATCCCGTCGCAATGATGACATTTTTACCCGAAACAAGCAGATTGTCCTCACCTTTGATTTTGATTTCAGAGGGTGAGATAAATTCTGCCTCGCCACGAAGAATGGTAATTTGATTGGCGAGTAAAAGCCCTTCGAGGCTTTTTCGCAGCTTTTGTACAACATTATCTTTGCGCTCTTTCATCTTCGCATAGTCGAATGAGACCTCTCCTGTTGAGATCCCATACTCTTTGGCCTCTTTTACTTTTTTTAATACCTGGGTATTGGCGAGAAGAGTTTTTGTTGGAATGCACCCCACGTTCAAACAGGTGCCGCCCAAGAAAGTTTTTTCAACGAGACAAACCTGCTTTCCGTTTTGTGCTGCTTTAATTGCAGCCACATAGCCACCAGGTCCTGCACCAATTACAACAAGATCGAAATTTCTTTTTTCCATAGAGAACCTAGTTTAGCTTATACACACGTTACTTGAAAAGTCTGGAATTTGACAAGGGAGCTGCTCGTGGCATTGTTGCATAATTCAATTTTCACCACCGAGCACACCGAGACCACCGAGCAGAAGAAGGGGAAATTGCACGATGACAGAATGACCACGCTAGTCATCCTATTATTTGCGCGAAGCGCCTCGGTGCTCTCGGTGCGCTCGGTGTTTATTTTTTTATTTTTCCCGATTTATGCAGGAACGCCTCTTGTCAAATTCCCGACTTTTCAAGTAGCTTATGTATAAGATTATTAGATGAGGAAAGAGTATGAAACCAGCAGATCGACAAAAAATGTGCTCAAATTGCGACGGAAGAATTGCCCATGAGGCGATGATCTGTCCCTATTGCGGTAGCGAGCAGGCGGAACCTGCAGAAAAGGCAACACAAGCTCCTCTTTTTACCAACCAGTCGCTGCAGGATAGTTTAACATCGCTCTATACTCCTCCTTATTCTCAGCGTGCACCTGCCTATTCTGTCGAAGAACCAGTCAAGAAAAGGGCAGAACCATTCAAAGAGGTGAAGCAGCCCTTCCAAACGGCGCACCCAACAGCTGCGACAATGGCCCTTCATGCACAAGCAGAAGAAGAGGAGAGCGCCGCAACGGCAAAGGGAGCCCTACTTCCTATACTTCTTCTTTGCCTGGGCAGTAATCTTTTTGTTCTGGGTATTCTTCAGTTCTTCTTCTCATCCAACGGTTTCCTCCGTCTGGAATGGGATGCAAGCTACTGGTTTGTCTATTGTTTACTCTCTCTCCCATTGCTCTATCTAGGGATCAAGCGCAAAGCCGACAAGAAGTAGAGAAGTGATGAGCGCTAAGTGATGAGTGATGAACGGCAGAAAGAGCGTGCGCCCCGTCTCCCCCTTCTTCTTCACTCTTTTCGTTCAGCGCTCATCGTTTCTTCATCTTTTGCGTTCTTATTCTAGGAGTGACAAATCTGTGCGATGGGGTGCTCTGCGGAGTTTTGGACCGCGCGACTCTTGATCGGGGGATGCGGTTGGAATCACCATAGAGAATTTGAAGAGCGCATGTGCGATCTCGAGCTTAATCTTAAAGCTCAGCGATTCGAAAAGAGAGAACGCCTCGTGTTTAAACTCTGTGAGAGGATCTTTCTGTCCAATTGCCCGCAAGCTCACCTCTGTCCGCAGGTGATCGATGTGGAGAAGATGCTCCTGCCAGAACTGGTCGATATTGCGGATGAGAATATTACGGACAACCTCTTTGAGGATCTCGTCTGGGGACATCGCTGCCGTCTGCGGTGAAAGAATGATCTGCGCCTGCGCAAGCTTTTCGCTGTCATGTGCAAGCTTGTTTAAAAACGCGGAGACGATCTTTTCTTTAGCCTTTAATTCGATATCTTCTAGGCGCATGTAATCGTTATCAAACTCTTCTCGTTCAAAGGTAATTGGAAAGTTTGTGATGAGCCACTCGCGGAATCCTTCTGGATTCCAGCCATTGGGGTTAGATTTGTTTTGGAAAAACCGTTCGCACATCTCTCCGCACACGCTTCCTAACAGCTCTTCACCGATCGCAACCGTATTTTCTGCATGGAGCACCTCATTGCGGAAGGCGTAAATCTCTGCTCGCTGTTTGTTCATCACATCATCATACTCAAGCGTATGCTTGCGCATCATGTAGTTGCGCTGCTCCACTCTCTTTTGCGCCGTTTCGATCGATTTGTTGAGCACCTTTGCGGAGATGGGCTCTCCTTCAGGCGGGCGAAAGCGTTGCAAGAAGGCCGTGATGCGTGGCGAGGTGAACAGTCTCATGAGAGAATCTTCAAATGAGACATAGAATTTAGAAGAGCCTGGATCCCCTAAGCGAGCGCTTCTTCCGCGGAGCTGCCTATCGATACGACGAGACTGG
>JBIOJU010000168.1:0-3457 GCA_044451165.1 Chlamydiales bacterium
AGGAAAAAGACCTTCTCTTATGATGCGCTGGGTTTTTTAGAAAGAACAACAGAAGGGGATGTCTCACAAGTTCAAATTTGTGACGTTGAAGGACATATCATTGAGCAATGGACAGAAGAAGCAAGTGGACGGACAGAAAATAGGATGCGTTTTTTTTATGATGACGAAGGTCGTAAAGAACGAGCTATACGTCTCACTTCTCAGGGGGAAGCGGAAGATTTTTTTGCTTTCGACGGAGAGGGCAGACTCGTTAGACACATTGATCCCCACGGCTCAACAACACAATTTAATTTTAGCGAGGAGAAAAATGATTTAGGACAAAGGGTGCAACAAAAAATAGTTGTCGATGCTCTTGGCAACACCACTCAAGAACTGTGCGACGCGATGAATCGACCAGTACTATTAGAAAAAAGAGACCACCATGGAGAGATGATTTCGCGCGAGGAGCTTTTTTATGATAGATCTGGCAATCGAGCAAAAAGAGTCACCTTTGTCTTCGATAAAAATCGAATGATCAAGCAGATATCCGCCTCGTGGAAGTATGACACGATGGGCAGAATGATACAAGAAGTGGAGGATGAGAAAAAAAGCAGCACGATCACTTACGATGTGAGAGGACGTGTCAAAACACGCACACTAGCCGATGGCACCCTTTTATCCCATTCTTATGACTGCATCGATCGTCTGACAGAACTGAAAAGTTCCGATGGCACTGTGCATCATCTCTATTTTTACAAACAAGGCAATGAACCCAGCGAGATCCAAGATCTCATCCAAAACATCACGCTGCTTCGCGAATACAATCTCTTCGGCGAACTGATCCAAGAAATGAGCAGTACGGGTACGCGTTACAACTGGGAGTATGACGAGCAGGGAAGGACCATCAAATTCATACTGCCGGATCTCTCATCAATTTTGTACAAGTACACTGGAAATCACCTGGAAACAGTAGAGAGAGCATCTCCTGGAGGGCAATCGCTCTACAATCATCATTATCTTCATTTTGACCAAAATGGTCATGTGAGCGAAGAAGTTACCATTCATCGTGCTGGAGGGATCCGCACAACGCGCGACCTGCTTGAAAGACCTATCTCCTACACCTCACTTTGGCTCTGTCACAGAACAGAATACGGTCCTACAAACCTAGTCACAAAAACAGCAAACTCTCTCTTTGGAAATAAAACATATGTTCACGACGCTCTAAACCAGCTGGAAAAAGAGGGTGAAACAGTACACCAATTTGATTCGATTGGAAATCCCATCAACTGCGTTCTCGACCGTTGTAACCAGATCTCATCGATTAATAGCTGCATTCTCAAATACGATGATAATGGCAATCCGAAGGAACGCCAAGAATGCGACAAAGATATCTTTTACACTTATGACGCATTGGGTCGATTAACCAGCATTACACATCCTCAAGCAAAACGCGTTTTATATCACTACGACCCCCTCTCACGCCTACAATCGAAAGAAATTTCCATCTACAAAAATGGCGAATGGCAAGAAGAAGCTCCCATCTATTTCATCTATGATCAAGAAAAAGAGATCGGCACCATGGACGCCAAAGGGAGACTGCGCGAATTGAAAGTCTTGGGGTTGGGAATTCGTGGAGAAATTGGCGCTGCTGTAGCAATCGAACTTCAAGGTAAAACCTACGCCCCTCTGCATGATTTTCAAGGGAATATTATCGCGCTTGTTTCTTCAAAAGGAGAAATTGTCGAGAGTTACGAGATTTCTGCCTTTGGAAAGGAGAAGCTCTCATCGCCTCCCCTCAACCCTTGGCGCTTTTCTTCGAAACGGGCAGAAAACGGGCTTATTTTCTTTGGCAAACGCTTTTACGACCCATCACTAGGAAGATGGCTGACTCCCGACCCGACGGGTTTTATTGACGGCCCCAACCTTTATGTTTTTGTCCTTAACAATCCCTTAAGTCGCCTTGATCTTTTTGGCCTTTCCTCAGAATATTCCGAAGTCCGTCTCGAAGTTGATATCGCTGACATCCAATTTGCGTCTCCCACGCAATTAGTGCCATGCAGAGTCATGGTTGGTGAAAGCTCTGTGAATTGGGTAGTCTCATGTGGCTATTTTTATAAAATGCAATACTCTGATGAGGAACTTTCGACAGGAAAAGTCAATATTTTCGATCATTTTCACGAGCTCTTTCCGAAAGAAGGAGCCGTTATCGGCGTGATGAGCATTCAAAATGGCATATGCACGAGCACAGATCAGTTTGCGGGCATGTATCAGTCGGCACGAAACATGGTTCACGAAGGCACATTCTTTATTGGCATGCACAACACTTCTAAAGGTTTTTTCTCGGACTTCTGGCGGGCCGCGACAGAACTATGTGGAAAAGAAACTAGTACAGTTGCCATCACCCGCCAATTTGTTGGAGCATGGACAGACGGCCTTCACAAATACAACCCCGAGCTTGGATGGCTTCACATCGCGCACAGCGAGGCTGGCCTCATCTACCGTAGGGCCTACGAGGGCCTTCTTCCTGAACAAAAGGAGCGTGTGCAACAACACCTCTATTTTTATAGCCTAGGTTCTGCACAACCAGTACCTAAGAACTATGCATCCTCTGCCATTAACGTTTATTCAGAAGATGATTTTGTGACACGCATGTTTGGCGCCGTACGAGCCCATAAACCCGAATTCGATATACATTTTATTCCTTGCCGATCATCATCCCAAGAAAAGGTCTTACGCTTTATCGATCATGGCTTCATGGGAAAAACTTACCAGGGGGCATTGGATGATAGAATCTATAAACTTAGAACCGATTTTGGATTTTTTAATGGTCAGACACGTTAAAATTATTCTCGTTGTATGTTCTCTCTTTTTAGGAGGTATGGTGCACGCAGAAGAAACTAAACCATATTTAAAATACGTTGACCAGATCACTAAAGAATTTGAGCATGAAATTGTAGATGAATTTGATCTTGTTGGCATCGGAAGTGGCGGAAAAATGCCGCATGATGTCCAAGAAATCTCTGTTTCCTTCATTGCTTATCGACGAGCTACGATCGAACAAGCAAGAGTCTTGGAAGTGACAGCCATTGAAAAATTACTCAAAAAAATAAACGAAAACGAAAAAATCCGTCCTTTCTTACGCGAGCATCCGTTTAAAGCAGATCGAGTCGACGTGTCGATAGCATTTTGCAAAGACGACAATTCCCGCTATGATGACGGAAGTGTTGCGCACGTCTTCCAATCGCGTAATCGGCTCATGTATACAGCCCAAGAGAGAGCGACTGCAAAACGGGTACTTCTCCTCGAAGAACCCTACGAAGAAGCCCTAAGACTCATTAAAAAATAGATGTTTTAATGATACGACTCTTCAGGCACACCGTTCTCTTTCTCCTTTTCTTTTTAGGAGGTCTTGTGGCTGAAGAGAGCAAACCCTACCTGAAATATGCTGATCAGATCATTCATCAATTTGAAAAAGAAT
>JBIOJU010000169.1:0-3457 GCA_044451165.1 Chlamydiales bacterium
CTGCGTTGATGGTTTAGGATCTCATCTCGGCCCCATTTTATTTCAGCTTCCGCCCCATTGGGAGTTGAATCTAGAACGCTTGCGCTCATTTTTAAAGGCACTGCCCAAAAGACGAAAATGCGCGTTTGAGTTTCGAAATTCTAGCTGGCTGGTAGAAGAGGTGTACGATCTTCTCAGGGAATATGGCATCGGATTTTGTATATATGATTTAAATGGGTTTACCACCGATCCGATCGTCACCACAGATTTTGTCTATGTCCGGTTGCATGGGCCCAAAGCGGCCTACAAAGACAAATACCCCCTCTCCTCCCTCAAAAAGTGGTCCCGCTTTTTTGATGAACAGATCCAACAAGGCAAGGATGTCTATTGCTATTTTAACAACGACGAAGCAGCCTACGCCGTAGCCAACGCCAAAACCCTCAATAGTTTATGCGCCCGAAAGATGAAGCACGCAGCTTGAATCTGGAATAATTTAAGCGCGAACGCCATCAGGCCTCGCGATTTCAGTCGGTTACATTTTGTAACCGTCTGCTCTGCTCGCCTCCTGTTTGGTACATTGAAGTCGCAGAAGATGTAGTGTTTTATACTATTTATTTTGGTTGTAATGTGCCTTTGAGGTATATCTAATGTATAGAAAACAGATAGATTGAGCATATGATTCGGGAGTTGGATGTACCATGGGCGAACTAAGAGGGTTGGGCAAGTTGTCTCGCATGCGGCTATCTGAGGTTTTGCGCAATTCAAGTGGTTGTGTTTCAGTTGCTTTGGTTGCAAAAACCCTAAACGCATCGAGGGAACAAGCAAGATTCTACTTATCAGCGTGGACAAAAGGGGGGTGGCTGCGCAGGATTAGGCGAGGGCTATATTGTCCCGTGGAGCTTGCTGCAAAAAGCCCGAACGAAATTTTTCTTGATCCTTGGGTGATTGCCTCGCAAGTCTTTTCACCCTGCTATATTGGTGGATGGTCTGCGGCAAAGTATTGGGATTTTACGGAACAGATTTTTGAATCAATTGTCGTTTTGACAACGCGCCGCCCGCTCCAGAAAAAGCAATATGTGGGAGGTGGCTCGTTTTTGTTAAAGAAGATAGCAACCGATAAGCTGTTCGGCCTTAAAAGTGTCTGGATGGGTGAAATAAAAGTACAAGTATCAGACCCGCACCGGACTATTGTCGATATTTTAGACGATCCCTCTCTTGGCGGAGGAATTCGTTCTGTCATCGATTTCTTTCGAAAATATCTCTCTTCGCACGATTGCAATTTAGAAACGTTGGTTCAGTACGCTGAGAAAATTGGAAATAAAACCGTCTTTAAACGCCTCGGATTTCTCTTATCAAAAATACAACCTGGTGAAACCAATTGGATTGCATACTGTATACAGCGGATTAGCCAGGGAAATACGCAATTAGATCCCACTTCCAAAGGTAAGCGCCTAGTTAAAAGGTGGAGATTGTGGATCCCTGCTGGTCTAGAAGGAGGAATGAGTGATTAATAAATTTGAAGTTTTTCGTAAAGCCAGTGAGCTTGGTTTACAAGCGTCTACAATCGAAAAAGATTACGTTCTAGGGTGGATGTTGATGGGCATTCAGAGCCACTCGATTACAAAAGACACGTGGGTTTTTAAGGGAGGAACGTGTCTAAAAAAATGCTTCTTTAATCGATACAGATTTTCAGAAGATCTGGACTTTACTTTGGTGGATCCTCAACAAGTGAGTGAGAAAAAATTGCGATATATTTTAACAGAGATCGCGGAGTGGATATACGAACATTCGGGAATTGAAATTCCCAAAGAATTAATCTCGCTTGACCCGCATCGTAGCTTATCCATCCAAGGTAAGCTATCTTATCGAGGCCCATTGAAACAACCCATCCCATATCCTTCCATCAAACTCGATCTTACAGCTAACGAACAAATTGTACTCGCGCCAGAAAGACGTGTTGTTTTTCATGAATATTCCGATAGCCCGAATGAACCTCCCCGGATTCTCAGTTATTCTTATGAGGAAATTTTTGCCGAAAAGCTGCGTGCCTTGGCAGAAAGAGCGCGCCCCCGCGATCTCTACGATGTCGTTCACCTCTATCAAGAGCGACATCGCCTCACCGATATCGCAAAACTATTGGGGTCTCTTCAAGCTAAGTGCGCCTTTAAAAAGGTCTCAATGCCGAATCTGTCCACACTAGAGCAGCATCCCCAAAAATCAGAATTTTTGTCTGAGTGGAACAACATGCTCCATCATCAAGTGAAAGATCTTCAGCCTTTAGATTATTTTTGGAATCACCTTCCAGCCATTTTTGCGTGGATATACGGCAAGCAGTGAGTCAGAATATTCATCGCTTTTCTGCGCATGGCTCGGAAGAGCTAGTCTGTAAAGATGGTTAGCGAAATATTCTCGTGATGACCCGAGCGGGTTCCCTTTTTCACAACCCTCTTGCATTTATTGTTTCGAGCCAATTTTTGTTTTATGTAGATGCAATAGGGTTTATGTGGATTTACCCGCCATACCTGCCACAAATGTGATTTTTAGTGAATATTACGTTGTGGCAAATTTGACACAACTAACGGAGATAAAAAAATCTGGGTGGTAGGATTTGAACCTACGACCCCTAACACCCCATGCTAGTGCGCTAGCCAAGCTGCGCTACACCCAGATAAAGAAAGGCTAAAGTATGAAGGATAAAGGCTAAAATGGAAGGAAAGGAATTTGGGGTTTTTTCCTTGGTTCAGCCTTTATCCTTTGTTTAGACTGCTGCTGTGATTCCTTCAAATTGAAACTCTGCTCGCTTAAATTCTTTTACGCCGATTCTCGCGCACTCTTCGATGATCTTCTCGAGAACATCACCAGGATGTACTTCTGCGGCGGAGATATCGACGGAGATGGAGGCGGAAAAGTTGACGCCGGCGCGAATTCCCTTCACCTTGAAATTGGCGTACATCGTCTCTTTTTTCTTTGTAATGTTTTTAAAGCGTATCAAATTATTTTCAGCTAGGTCATCCATAGACTCTCTCTTTTTTTTAGAAAAAGCGTAGGGACAATAGTGGTTTCTGTCAAGGAGAAGGGATCCTATGCATAGCGAAATAGCTGTTTGAATCTGAGGAGAAGATCAACGAGGTAACGATGTAACGATAAAAACGATGACAGAAGACAAAAATATCATTTTCTTTGAAGAAATTTATCATTCACATCGTTTCATCGTTGTCTTGTTTCAGGCAAGAACCGTGCTCCAGTGTTGTTTTTGGTGTATATTGAGGTTTTTCGCATCTTGAACTGGTTCTCCAAAGAAGATTTTGGGGGTAAATTTTTTTCCTGGTAATCTTCGTGGCATGCAGATTGAGAGAAGCTGGCATGAGGTGTTGAAGGAGGAGATGGAGAAGCCTTACATCGCTCATCTGAAGAGTTTTTTAGCGAAGGAAAAAGCCTCGGGGGCGCTTGTCTATCCTCCTGAGCCACTGGTTTTTTA
>JBIOJU010000170.1:0-3420 GCA_044451165.1 Chlamydiales bacterium
AAATAAGACGGCTGGTCATGATGCCCACGATCTTATCTATTCCGCCTTGACAGATAGGAATCCGAGAACACTCTTGATCTACAAAAAGATGTACCAATTTTGCAAGAGGCTCCTCCAAATCAAAGTAGAGCACCTCTTCGCGAGGACGCATCAGTGCTTTTACTGTGGACTCTTTAAGGTTGAGATAGCCATAGACGAGTTCAGCTTCATCCTCATTGAGGACCCCAAATTGTTTCGATGCCCTGAGCGCGTGCTGGAGCTCATCGATTGAGATCTCCTCCTCATGTTTTAAAAAGAAGAACATGCAACGAGAGACGAAATTAGTCACTTTGATTAGAAGTGGAGAAAAAGGTTTAAACACCTTCTCCGCCAAAGATAAAAGGGGGGCGGCCCTTAAGGCCACTTTTTCATTATTGGCAAGGCCAAGTGATTTTGGGATCACTTCACCAACAACTACGGTGAGCGCAAGAGGAACACCCACGTTTAAAAACCAGGTTGAAAAATCACCAAAAAGCGTTGCAATCACGTTTTGAACAAGAAGCGTGCTCAAAATGTTCAAGAAAATGATCGTCACCAGAAGGTCGCGAGGGTTCGATAGCAGCTGGGCGATCATATTTTTTCTACGATCCGTCGAGCGCAGGTAGCCTTTCACCGTGATAGAGGAAAGAGAAAAAAGAGCGGTTTCCGCCGAGGAAACATTGGCACTGATAAAGAGAAAAAAAAGCAGGAGTAGAACTAAGATCAAAATGAATCAGTCCTGAGTTTCAAAATAGACTTTGCGCTGTCCATCCGGAACAAGCCCCAAGGCTTTTACGAGGGTCATTTCAACCCATGCTGGGTCTCCCTGGCTTCGCACCTGCATCCGCAGCTCATTCTGCTGTTCCACGAGAACAAGTTTTTCTGCTTCAAGCTCGCTGTAGCGCCCCTGCAGCTCGCTCAGGGTTGCTTTCTTTTTGTGCATGCCGTGAGAGTAGATGAGATAACAAAGACCAAAAAAGAGGATCACCCACCAGTTCCTGGCAAGAAACGAACGACTAGGCACATCTTGTTTTCGCACATGAGTGAACATGAAAGGCACCGGTTCTATTTGCACCAACAACCGCATTGTCTGGAATATAGAGATTTTTTTCCATGACAATCATGGAGGGGTGTCATCTGTTGTGCATAAATTGGAAAAGTAACCACCGAGCACACCGAGAGCCCGATCTGAAGAACCAATAAAATGATGACCAGCTGGTCATCCTGTCGTCCAGCAATTTTCTCTTGTTCCGCTCGGCGCTCTCGGTGTGCTCGGTGGTTTAACAATGGGCTTATGCAACGATGCCACTGGTCTGTTTGTTTTCCAAAAAAGAATTTATTCATCAAAAAAAGTTTTTAATTACAAATTAATTTTGTTTAGTTTTATCTCTAAAAAAATTAAACTGCTCTCTTTTAATAAACAACACAGGTGATTATGAGTGCATTGAGACCCCTCACAAACGCAAGAGCCACAGCCCCCACCCCAATGGAAACCTCCTCGGGTCAAGAAAAATCTAATCCAATAAGCGATCTAACACCCTCTCCACAAAAGCGAAGAACAGCGGCACTCGGAGAGAAGGAAAAAGGATCGGGATTTGCAAAACTTCCAAAAGACATCACCGTGCTCGTCTACCAGCACTTAGACCTTGCTGACCTCGGCAGAATGTCCAGAACATTTAAAGCATCTAATCAAGTGATATCAGGCACCTATCCAGGCAACTGGAAGATCTGGAAAGCAGTAGCGCCCACACTAGGGCTTGCCGATTCGGTATGGCCAAAGGCCGACACAGGCTTCACGAAAACAGCGATATCGCAGCTAGTTGCCCGCGTAAATGATATCAATTCATTCTTTTCATTTTATACGCCAGATGAATTAATACCGCCTCCAAACAAAATCGGCCCCGTGTCACTCTTTAAAAGAGTTACACTTCCCCACATTTTCTCGCAATTGAAGCAAGAACCGCATGATGATTTCTTCTTAGATTGTTTGTCCCATTACGATGACCATGGCATGAGCATGCGCGAGGTAGTGAGCATATTTTTTTCCTGTGGATACGTAGGAAATGATGAGCTTATGGAGCGCTCCTGTTTTTTTAATTCGTCGTGTAGCGAAGCGACGAGAAAGGAAGCTTCACAGGCTATGCTTTATTTTGCATCATACGGCACTTTGCCCAGAAACCTTTCTAAGTTATTTAATTGGTTTGAAGAACTACCAAAAGAGGAACTTCTACCCATCTTTTATAAGTTGTTTGAGCGAGGAATTAAAACGACCTCTTCAGATCTCGATGAACTGTTTACAGGTGCACCACTAGATCTCTTAGAGCGATGCCTAAAAGCAGGATCTATAGTAGAACCCCACCACATGAAATTGATGCTACAAAGCCTTCCTCATCCAAAACGGCCACCTTACGACGAATGGACGGTGAGGGACCAAGATTCTAATCGCTACCTTCTTTCAGAAACTCCGGAAAACATCATGGAGGCCATCGACCTTCTCAAAACACACGCCAAAGAGCCCCACTCGTGTGATGTCCCGGCAGGAGCTTTTAAAGGCATGATCAGTTACAAGAGTCAGGCCCTCCTCGATAAAATCAAAGGTCTTGGCTTTAACTCCAACTGCCTCGACTAGAAGATTAAGAACTTAGCTATGAACGATGAATGATGAACGGAACAGAGCTGAATTAACAATTCTTTCTTTCGTGACCGTGCCTGTGCCCGTGTGCCTGCCCGATCTTTCTCTCTTCCCATTGCTCATCACTTCTCTCTCCCAGGCTAGGCAACTGGAAGGGTGATGTTTTTCTGGCCCATATACTTTCCTCCTCGGTCGGCATAGGAGACTTCGCATACCTCTGCAGCCTCATAGAAAAGCACTTGTGCAATTCCTTCATTTGCATAGATTTTTGCTGGAAGCGGCGTCGTGTTGGAAATTTCTAGAGTGACGTAGCCTTCCCATTCCGGCTCGAAGGGGGTCACGTTGACGATGATTCCACAACGCGCATAGGTGGATTTTCCGATGCAAAGCGTCAGCACACTGCGTGGGATGCGGAAATACTCCACACTCCGCGCTAGCGCAAAAGAATTGGGCGGGACGATGCAAACATCTGTCTCGAGATTAACAAAAGAATTTTCGTTGAAATTTTTGGGGTCGATGAGAGAGTTATAGACGTTCGTAAACACTTTGAATTCATTGGACACACGCATGTCGTAACCGTAACTGGAAAGCCCAAAGCTAACAACCTTCTCTCCCTCTACATAACGCACCTGCCCATCAATAAAGGGCTCGATCATCCCCTTCTTTTGTGCCATCTCGCGTATCCATCTATCAGATTGCAAGCTCATCGTCTATTCCCCTCCCATTCCTGCTAAGCTAAATAAGACCAACGAGGCAACGATGTAACGATA
>JBIOJU010000171.1:0-3391 GCA_044451165.1 Chlamydiales bacterium
CATCACAAGACGCCACTCTCTCTCAAACGAGAGATATTGGTGCAAAAATCCTGTCTGCTGAGGAATTTCGTTTGTAAAATATCTCGAGAGAAGTCCAAAAAAATTTCTCACTCTGTCGGTTAAATTTTCATACTGGTCGAAAAAATCAAAGACATATTCGGGTAGAATGTTGCGGATAAGGAGCGCCTCATCTAATTCCTTCTCGTCGAGATTCCCACGAGGATCAATCGGCTCCTCTACAAGGAGCGCGCGGATATTTTGCAAGTCGGTAAAAAGAAGAAGGGTTTTCACTTTTGCAAAGTCTCTTTTCGAAAGGTTGATTTTTAAACGACTTGTGAGCTCCTCGAAAGTGATATCGGGTTTTTGGCCCAGAACAAGTGGCGGCAATGAACCTGCTAAAAAATAGTAGTTTCCCATGAATCCTTCTCTTAACTGTTAAAATGCTTCAAAAAAGATTTCGCGGAAATCTTTGCGAATATAATTCGCAATGAGCTCCTTGAGTGCTAGATCTGACAGGTCCAAGGTGACATTTTCTTTTCGCAACTTTACTTCCACCCCCCCTCCGATTGAGGCGAGAAGCACGCTCTTTTCTTTCAGCTGATTTAAGATCTCTTTCGTGAGCAGGTCGTTTACTGCGCGCGCAGGAATCTTTGAAGAGATGTAAGCGCTTAAGTCCAGGTCCACGCCCTCCTTTTGAACTCCTTGGACGATGGCGGAAATAAGATCTGCAAGCACCTGAGGATTCTCTAAAGGTTTGACTAATTGCTGTGCCAGCTCGCGGTTAAAAAACTTCTCCTCAACTAGCTGTTTTAAATATTGCACAGCCTGTTTGCTTGCCTGCGTTAAGGCCGCTTGAAAAATCACCTTTTCCCGCTCATTTTTTGCCTTGGCTTCAGCATGAAACCTCTCAGCCTCTTTATGCGCTTCGCTGAGAATATGTTCTGCCTTTTCGCGCGCCTCTTTGAGGAGCTCTTCTGCCTCTTGCATGGCTGGCTCGAGCGTCTCGCGTCTAAGCGCCTCGCAAATTTTTTTTACTTTATCTTTTCCAGTTTCGGTTCCCTTCATTTCTCCCCTTCATAATGATTGTTGCATCTTTTATTACTCTCCTTGCGATATTTTTCAATGCATTTTGAAAGGAAGAAGAAAAAATTTATGAAAACGAAAGCAGAAAGGAGGTTGAGAAGTGTTTATTCATTAAAAGAAAAAAAGAGAAATCCCCTCACAGAACCTTGAGACAAAGAAAATCCCACCACCACCTTGCTCAATCATCTAAACGTAGCAAAGATTGTTAAACACCGAGCACGCCGAGAGCACCGAGGCGCTCCGCGCAATAAAGAAAAAATAATTTTTTCTTCATCTCGGTGTCCTCGGTGTGCTCGGGTTTAAATTCTTGATTCTCACGCCCGGCCATACACATCTTCGACGATGATTGATTTTTACTCTAAAAATGAAAAGACAGAAAGTAAAACAGCCTCATCTTCCTCTGCGTCTTGTGATGGGATTTTTCCCTATCCCTGATCACTTGCAAAAAACCTTTTGGTGTGCGATAAAGGGGATAATGATGAAAAAGTTTATTGTTATCCTTCTCATCGGTCTTCACTGCTCCCACCCCCTCATGGCAAAAGAGTACATGTCCGATTACGGCAAAAACAGTGATGCACTCTATCGCCAAGGTGCAGGTGCCGAAGATGGCGCCTTTTCGGCGATCGGTCTTTCAATGTTTGGATGGGGCATCGGTCTTGCTGCAGGCATCGCCATTTTGGCCGGTGTCCTCCACCAGAGCAAGAGTTCAGGCGCGCATGATAGCAGCTCTTCTTCTCATTGCCACTAGTCTCCTCTCTTCGGAGCTTCAGGCATTGACGTGCACTTTCACTCCTCCAACAGGATGGGAAGAGGTGAGCGCCACCCTTCTTTCACCACGAGTCAAAGCTGCCTATTTACAAAAAGCCAAAAACAGCTTCTCCCCCTCCCTCAATCTTGCCATTGAAGAAAACATCGAAAGCACTCTCGAAGAGTATTTGACCTGTATAAAAAACCGTTATGAAAAAGAGCAGAAGAGCCTCTGGCGCGATCTTGGACCATTTGAGACGCGTGCTGGCACTGCACGCCTCACCTCGATCGATATTCGCACAAAACAAGGTGACGCGCGCCTTCTGCAACTCATTCTCCTCAGAAATCATACTGCGTATGTCCTGACAGCAGCCGTTGCCAAAGAAGAATTTAGCAAGCTTCAAAAAACCTTGGACGCTGTTTTTTGCTCTCTTAATTTAACCGACAATCTCGTAGAATCTCGTGAAACTGCAACCAAGCAAAAATGATGAAAAAGATCCTCTCCATTTTTTTGATCTACTCTTTTGTCCTTTCTAACACAGGGCACACAGAGACAACTACAGTTGGCCCTGGACCCAAATATGTAAAACCTGAAGAGAAGAGTCGAAGCAAGAAGGGCATATATGGCATCCTCATTGCAGCCGGAGTTGTCGCGATTGGCATCGGGGCGCTCGTGATCGCATCACACCAACACAAGCACGAACATCACCACCATAAGAAGTGATGAACGATGAATGATGAGTGATGAACGGAAGAAAAAGAAGGAGCAGTCGACCTTTTCAGGTTGTTTGGGTATATTTTGCATTTTGACTTTTGCCTTTCTTCTCCCGGCTTGTAGCCGCCGCGACCCTTGGCAGCTCCAACAGATTCGCACGGGCAATTCCGCCTTTAATACGTCGAAGCTCACATGGATTAACCCCGATCGAGTGAATGGCCTGGATCTGGAGATGATCTCATCCGAAGAAGGGCTCAGGATGGCGCTTGTTGCTCACTCAGATCCAATTGCGCCTTATGCCCTTGATGAGAAGAAGGCTCTCGTGAAAATTTCGAGCGCACAAAAAGAGCGTGTGCTCCTTGCCTCAAGACGAGAAGGGGGACAGCGCATTCTTCTCCCTGAAGAGACCTACCCGTTCATCCTTTATGCTCTTCAAGAGGGGCAATCGGTGACCTTTCGAGTTCCTGGATACCGTACAACCGTTCAATCAAAAAATTTTTCCACACACCTGAAAAAAATAAGATACATTCGAGAAAATTAAAGCTATGACGCGAGCGGGTAAAAAACATGATATGAAGGATAAATTAATGATATCAAGGATGGAAAAAATGGTCGATCGCGCTTCCTACATATTCTTCATCATTCGCATCATTAATTTATCCTGCATATCATGTGATCTGGTCGCTCGAAGATGTGGATAATGGGTTCTGGGTGCGCTCCCAGAAAATTTTTTGAATAATTCATCTTTCCTTGTAAATTTTGTCTGAAGTAAAATAAACCTCATGAACAAACTAGAACAGCTCAAGACACTCACCACTGTTGTTTCTGATACAGGTGAGTTTGAAG
>JBIOJU010000172.1:0-3391 GCA_044451165.1 Chlamydiales bacterium
ATAACTCATGCAATCAAGGGCTGCATCCGCAAAATCTTTTGTAACCTTAATTGGATCTTGCGCAAATCTCCACAAAGCATCTTTGATGCCATATGTGGAGGCCAGAAGATTAATGAACTCGAGGCCACCTTGAGCCACTCCCTTAGGGATGCCCCCATCAATTCCTGCTGCAAAACCAAGAAGAGCTTCTGATTTGTTGGTGAGAGGCGTGGATTTGAAATTGGAAGAGAGGAAGTCAGCAAAAGCCTGATCAAAATTTCCAGTTTCGAAATATGCGGCGGCTCGTTCGAAATAGGCCTCTTTGTTCTCTGGATTCAGCGTAATTGCTTGCGTTAGACTTACGATTGCCTTGTCATATTCCAAACTTTCAGAATAGGCCACGCCCAATTGAAGCTGGACGTTTGAAAGATCTGGACCATTCTGCTCAAGCGACTTGTTGATAAATTCGAGACCATCTTCAATCGCTTCTATGTTATCTCCCCGCAAGAAATGGAGTGTCCCGCTCTCATAAAAGGCGATGGGATTGTCGCACGAATTTTTGCACCAGCGAATGGTTTTTTCGAGCTCTGCAAATGCTTCCGCTTCTGTATCTAAAATGATCTTGTGTCCAGGACCTCTCGCCTTTCGAATGCGCTCTATTCTTGCATGGCATGAAGGAATGCATTGTTCGATAGCATTATCGTCGACCCAATGACAGTGCATTTTTCCGCTTGTAAAATCGTTGATATCCTGCTGCAGATGCCCTATCCGACGATTCAATTCTAGGAAATAGTCTCTTCTGAGCGCATTAAATAAGCTCGCGATACATTTGGCAGAATAGGAGTGCATAAATTTTTCTAGATAGTGGTCCACCACATCGCAGGTTTCGCACATTGCAAGCGCGGACTCCCTTACATAAATACCGTGCAAGCGAGTCATTTCGGGTAGCTCGCAGATGCAACTCTCAAGACTAATGCTAAAATTGCTGGGAAGAGGAAAGGCATTAAAACATTCGCACTGTTCTGCATCCAAGGAAGAACTCAGGAGAATCAGGCAAATGCCCCAGTAACGAATTCTTAACCAAGCCTGAAAATAGACCAATCATTCCTCCCAATTTTTTTCCAGGGGAGGTTACCGGATGGCGGCGAAAAAAATCGAGAAAAATTTACTTATCAAGCATTTGACTTGTCGAGTGCTTTAATCTCGATCACCATCACTTCAATCGGCTCATCCGATTCGTTGACGTCGCCGTGCAATGTTTCCGGGGGATCTTCGGTGAGCCAGTAGGCTTTTCCTGTTTCAAACACAAGAGGAGAGGTCTCTCCTGTTTGCTCTATTTTTGTGAGTGCTCCGCCTTTTAATCCAACGATCACGCGAGAGCAGTCGTGTCGATGCATTTTCAAGGGTTGATGCGGCATGATCACCGTTTTCCACACTCTCACATACTCATTTTCAAATTGAAAGACACGATGAGTGCGGACAGGTTCCTGCGCGTCCTCATTGCACTGCAATGAACAGAGATGTGTCAGCAAAACTAATAGTACTGTAAGAAACATCTAATCACTCCTTTTTTGGCTCTATCCTCATTCTATGCGTCACTGCGCATTTACAGAAAATGAAGAGTGAAACGCAAAGAACGAAAAAGACACCAAGACGCAAAGGAAAAAGAAACACTTTAGAGAACTCATCTTCTATGCATTTTTCTTCTCTTCTTTGTGTCTTGGCGTCTTTTTTCTCCCTTTGTGTTTAATCCTTCTACTCTTCTTTGTTCCACCTAAAGGTTTTTCGATGAAGGGAGCAGGGGCCGTGCTCCTTTAGGGCAGCGACGTGCTCTTCTGTGCAGTAGCCTTTGTGGCGTTCGAAGCCGTACTGGGGAAACAGGGTGTGGTAGTGGAGCATCATCTGGTCGCGCGTTTCTTTAGCGATGATCGAGGCAACGGCAATGCTGAGAGAAAGAGCGTCGCCGCCAATGATGCCTTGCGCAGGGATGGAAAAAGGCGGAAGGTGGGGACCATCTACAAGGATATAATCGGGTTTTGTCGCAAGACGGGCGACTGCTAGGAGCATCGCTTCGAGTGTGGCTTTAAGAATGTTAATTTCATCGATGATTTGCGCATCGATGATGCCTACCCCATAGGTAATTTCCGGATCTGATGTGATCTCATGAAAGAGTGAAAAGCGCTGTTTTGTAGAAAGCTTTTTGCTGTCGTCCACCCCTGCAAGAAAATAGTCGTGAGGAAGAATGCAGGCGGCTGCAACGACAGGCCCCGCAAGTGGGCCTCTCCCTGCTTCATCGACGCCTGCAATAAGAGTGTGTCCGCGTCCTCTAACCTCTTTTTCGTAAAGCAAAAGCTTTTGAAGCCTTCGTCTTTCCGAAGCAAGCGTCATGTCGCAGGCTCTGCGGTGACTTCTTTAGGAGCGGCAGCAGCTACATGCCCAATCTGCTCTTTTACTTTCGCTGCTTTTCCGAATGCGCCGCGAAGGTAGTAGAGCTTGCTCTTGCGCACTTTGCCTGTTTTCATCACTTCAATTTTGGCAATTTTGGGGCTGTGGATCATAAAAACCCGCTCCATGCCGGCGCCATAAGAGAAACGGTAGAGAGCCACGCTCTCAGAAAGACCGCTTCCTCTACGCGCAATGACAGTGCCGGAAAAGAGCTGAATACGCTCTTTTTCGCCCTCTGCGATGCGCATGTGGACGTTAATAGTGTCCCCTACGCGAAAGTGAGGAAGGTCCTTTTTGAGAAACTCCTCTTCAATCGACTGGATCAGTTTGTTTTGTTTCATAACACATTCCTCGTTAGTTCTGGTCGTACTTTTTTGGTTTTTTCTAATGCTTTTTCTCTTCGCCACTGTGCGATTGCAGCATGGTTCCCTCCTCGGAGGACTTCAGGAACTTGTAATCCTTCAAACTCTACCGGGCGTGTGTAGTGTGGTGCATCAAAAATGCCGTGTTGAAACGAGTCATTTTCTGCTGCTTCTTCATGCCCCAAAACACCCGGAATAAACCGTGAAACCGCATCGATGAGAACAATCACTGCGGGTGCCCCACATGTTAACACATAATCCCCGATGCTAATCTCCTCATCGATCTCCTGCTCCACCACCCGCTCATCGACTCCTTCATAGTGTCCGCAAACTAGAATAAGGTGCTCTTCTCGTGCAAGAGAGGCGCACTTGTCGGCTGTCAGTGTTGTCCCTTGTGGCGAGAGCAAAATAACCCGAGAGTTTTTTTGTCGTTTGCTGCGAATCGCTTTTGTCAGCGGCTCGGGCATCAGCACCATCCCGGGACCCCCACCAAAGGGCCTGTCATCAACACGCTGGTGTTTATCTGTGGCAAAATCGCGAATGTCTGTCATCACAATCTCTAAAATCCCCTTCTCTTGCGCGCGCTTCAACATGCTCACTTTAAA
>JBIOJU010000173.1:0-3386 GCA_044451165.1 Chlamydiales bacterium
AAAGCTCATTGTAGTCTTTCCAATAGCTATGGTAAATTGGTTCTTCTGATTTTAAACTTTAAGGAGAAAAACTATGACATCGAAAGCAGGTTCAGTTCCACAGTTCAAAATCGACCCGTATTATATCCAGAAAGCTACCACCGACGAGGCCATTAGTGATCTGCTTGTCAGCCTTGGTACGGATCGGAAGAAGATCACTCCGCAAGATATACAGGCGGGTCGTACAGAGGTGCTAAAGGGTTATCATCGAGCCAATGAAGTAAGGGAAAAGGCCATGAACAGACACATTGCTCGTGAATTTGCAAAAGCAGAAAGAAACGGCACTTCGGCAGAAGATGCTCTGGATAAAGCCATCGACAAAGGCTTGCAAAAAATGGATGACAAACTTGTGAGAATTATAGATCGAAAATGCGAAGCATGCGGTGAAAGTGGTATCGGAACGGCTCTCCAAAAATGCAAGCATTGCTTTACCGCCTATTACTGCAAAAAAGAATGTCAGACGGGAAACTGGAAACTGCATAAAGCAGAGTGGCTAAAGCACGATGAGGTCATCAAAGAAACGCTTGTGGCACACCAGCCTAAATTTGTCGCGCCTGCAGTTACTGGGGGCTTTACATCCGAGCTTTGCCAGTTGATCGCGGATTACGATCATTACATACCGAAAAAATCCTAACTTACTTGTGAAAAAATTCTTTTTTTTGGAGTGCGGCGACCCGGCGCCGCTTTTCTTAGCTGCGACCTGGCGCAGCTCTTCAGCTTTTCGCAGACAAACACGTAACCAGAAGTGTCCTCCAGGCCTCACTCCAAAAAAACGCCCGAGTCCTTACCCTTTTCCGCTGTTCAAGTGTACTCAAAGGGAAAGTCTGCTGCATCAGGATGCGCGACTTGTCCGTGCACATGGTTTAGATAAATTTTTGCTTCTATTTTTTGACCTGGCTGAGAGACGAGTTTAATATGATTGATGCGCCGTATAAAAAGAAAATCGTGATCAGATGGTTGGGGCTGTAACAAACCTCCTTTCCATTTCATATACGCATTTACACTCTCTTGTTCTGCGACTCCTTCTTGCATCAGAATTTCGAGAAGGGGAAGCCAGACGTCTTGCTTAGAATTTTTTTCTGGGGGAAATATTTCTATTCCTACTTTGGGTCCGACATGGTCAGCAATATCCAGTGCATATCCTACGCTTTTGAGTGCATGCGATGGCAATTTGCGTAGCAGTTTCATTAATGCGTCAATAGAAGAAACATACCCCATTGTTTTTAATCTCTCTTCAAGGGAGGTGGAAGCATCTGCCAAATTTGTGCCTGCATGCACGCGTATCCCATTGTTAGGTCTTGCAAGCATTAGACCGCATGCAAAAATCTGATCCTGCATTGCAGAACAGACCTCGGCATATTTTTGAAGGTTATCCATGCAAAGCTGTGAAGGAGCATGGCCTTGTAGTTCTTCCGAGAGATGTGTCGCAAAAGGGAGAAATTTCTCACCTTGAAACTCTTTTGTGCATACGAAAAGATTAGGAAGTAGAGGATTTTCTTTTCCGCTTCCAATGTCCAGCTCAATAAAATAGAGTCCTTGAAACTTGGTTTTCGATAAAAAGCATAAACAGCGCTTCCAAGATTCTTCTTTGGAAATGCCATCTTGTAAATGTTGAATGGACTGAGAAAAATTTTCAGAAAACGGATCAATTTTAAAGCTCAAATCAACCCATTTTCTTTTTTCATTAAGTGGACATTCAAACAGAAGTGAATCGACTTCAAAAGAATCTAAGAATTGATCTTTGAAAAATTCAAGCTTAGAAAGCTCATCCGCTGCTACTCCCTGACGTAAAAGTGGAAAAGACTGATCGAGAAAATCACCTATGTTTTTCTGACGCCAAGTTGTTTTTTGCATGATATCCATGTAATCAAATACAGAGAGAAAATCAATGCCAAAGTTGACAAGAATGCATCTGCTGTAGAGAGTGAAAAAATGTCAGGGATCTTTAAGTTTCGAATGTAAAAAGGAAAAAGCCATGAAAAATTCAAATGAAAATAGAACCAAAGCTATGAAAATCCTACAAAAAGCGCAATCAGATGCGACGTTTCGTAAACGCCTTTTGGAAAATCCAGAAGCTACGTTGAAACAAGAAGGGGTTATGATCCCTCCGGGCATGCGAGTTAAATTTCTAGAGCGCGAGAAAAATACCCGCTACTTTGTTTTGCCCTCACAACAAGAAGAGCTATCAGAAGAAGAAGCTATGAAGCTTGCTGCAGGCGGTACCCGTGACCCTAGTGTGTATATCGCTATAGAAGATTATGACATCAAATATGGTCCGACTGATCACCGCCCACTTTAGCAGATTATGGCATCATATATGCTCCGACTGAACGCGCTAACGTTAGAGCAGATCCAACAGCATGGGAGCTGCGTAGCTAAATACAAAGTCGGTGCCGGCTCGCTTGAAGCAGGTTAGCGCTTCGAGGAATACTTTGGGTGCATCGAGGTAGCCTTTTTCGTGTGCGGCCATGACCATGGCATACTCTCCGCTCACATGGAATGCGCAGATGGGAAGAGGGATGCTCGAGCGCATTTTGGCGATGATGTCGAGATAGAAAAGTCCAGGTTTTACAAGTAGGATGTCGGCGCCTTCTTCGGCGTCGAGTGCAGCTTCGAGGAGCGCTTCGCGCGCGTTTGCGGGATTCATCTGGTAGGTTTTTTTGTCACCGCGTGCCAGTGTCGAAGCAAGTGCCTCGCGGTATGGCGCATATAGGCTTGATGCATATTTGGCGGTATAGGCGATGATACCGACTTGTGTCAGGTCGTGCGCATCAAGATGAGTACGAATGGCCCTTACTCGCCCGTCCATCATGTCGCTCGGAGCAACAAAATCGACACCACACGAAGCGTGGAGGTGTGCCATGCGCGCGAGAACTTCTAACGTTTTATCATTGTCGACATCGTCTCTTCCGTCGAGTAGGCCGTCGTGTCCATGAGAGGTGAAGGGGTCAAGTGCGATGTCTGTGATCACACAGAGAGTAGGAATCTCTTTTTTAAGTCGCAAGATCGCCTGGGGAATGACTCCCTTTTCATTGAGAGCTTCATCTCCAATAAAATTTTTTAATGATGGGTCGACAATAGGAAAGAGGGCGACAGCAGGTATCCCCTTCTTATGCAAAGCTTCCGCCTCTTTTACAAGTTCATCCACCGATAGCTTAAAGACTTGTGGTAAGGAAGGGATCTCTTCCCGCCTTTTCTTCCCCTCGACGACAAAAAAGCAGGCGACCAGATCTGCAGGTGAAAGCAGTGTTTCTGATACGAGAGAGCGTATAGCCGGAGTACGGCGATTTCTTCTTGGTCGTTTTAACATGAAAAAGACTTGATCAATCTAGGGAAAATATGACACT
>JBIOJU010000174.1:0-3384 GCA_044451165.1 Chlamydiales bacterium
ATTTCAAACAAAAGAGGCTGAAAATCTTTTTGTGGAAAATCAGATTGTCTAAAAAAATGAACATTGGGAAAGCTGGCCTGAAGCTCTTCATACCCACGCGCAAAATCTCCTCCCTGCGCACGATAGAGAACGGAAATCTTTTCAATTCCAGTCATCCACATCTGAATGGATTCCAAGAGTCCATAGAGCTGCAAAGGCCGATTGTATGAAAAGATGATGAGATCGGTCTTTTCAGATTTTTCTTTATTCGCCAGGTTTTCGAGGGGAAGGCAGCGGATAGACTTGCGGATCTTTCTCTCACAAGCCTGCTGCAACGCTAGATTGATCTTGTGATCATTAAGCGGGTTGGTTCGATTGTAGAGATAGAGTACATCTGGAATAAACTGAGCATGTTTTCCCGCCATTTCAAAAAGTGGATACATCATCGCAAGATCACCTGTCATGGGATAAAATTTGCCTTCATAAAGAAGATCTTGGAGCTGGATCTTTTTGAAAAGACCTGCATAGAAGGTGCGAAGATGGACGCTCGTCCACGGCTCTTTGCGAAAGCCGTTTTTGCGCAGGACAGAGTCTGTAATTTTTTTGCTATGAACTGACTGCTTGTATGTCGGATAATCTAGGGAGCTTCCATAGGTCATCCAGACGTTTGTATTTGCATAGGTGCGGTTTAATTTTGCGAGCACTCCGTCATGGGCAAGAAAATCATCTCCATCGAGTGCAACGACGATCTCCTCATCCTTACAGGTGTGGATCGCATGGTAGTAGTTTGCTAGCGAGCCGCGATTTTTCGGATTCCGGATGAGTGTGACACGCGCGGTTTCATGGCTTTTTTCGACAAGGTCTTTAACGAGAGCAAAGGTCTCATCCGAGGAGCAGTCGTCAATAAAGATGATCCGCCAATTTTTGTATTTTTGTTCGAAGACAGAGCGCAGATTTTTTTCGTAAAAAGCTGCATTGTTGTACGAGGGAATCACAATTGCAAAAGGTTTTTCGACAATGGGAAGAGTCTTTACGCTCTTTTCTTTCTTATGAGATTTATATGAGACATAACCCTTCCAAGTTCCGAAGCTCGCCACACACAGAATGAGCAGGAAGAATGCAGACTTAATCAGTTTTTTGCGCATAATCATTCACAATAAATACTCTCTTTGTTTCAGTGTCCCAAGTATGTTCAGCTGTTCTTTTCTTATGTTCGTGTTTTTGATTTGATTCGTCGACGAAAGTCTGTAAGAGTTCAGGATAGTGCTTTTTGAGCCACCTTTGCAAGCGGGCTGTTATCTGTCTAATCTCCTCATCTCTTCCGCTTTTTTCTTTTATTCTCTTATCATCCCAGAGAGAGCCGATGTCTATGCAGACAGCTTGATCTCCAACCACTCCAAAATTGCGTTTAAAGGCAGTGTCGCTGTTGTGAATGCCCTGCGCGCATTGCGTACGTAAAGAGGCAAAAAGCGAGCGGATCTGTTTTTTTGCGCCGGCAAGATCTCCACTGCGCATTTTTTTATCTAGCGCCATACAAAATGGCTCGGCACGCTTTTGAAGAAGAAACTCTGTCTCATTGAGATCCACGGTATGGCGGATGCCGATTGCATCGACAAGCGTAACCTTTGGAAGTCCATGACTTTTGTGGAGGTGAATTGCGATGAGTCCTGTTTCTTCCCTAAGACGGCTGTAGGCAAGCTCGGCACTGCGAAGGAGCGTGGTGAGATCACCCTCCTTGCCAGAAGGAGATGTTTTGTGGCGAAAAAATTTGAGAACTGTTGCCTGATCCTCTCCTAAGAAGGCGTAAAACTGTTCGCCTTTACCAAGATAAACAAACGACTGCTCGAGGAGGGGGTTGGGCGTAAAAGGCGCCTCATCGGAGATGGTCGTTGCCACGATTTCGCTGAGAGAAAACCCCACAGAAATCCTGCTGAAAAAAAAGGCTCCCACTCCTATAAGCAGCAGAAGGCACGTTATGTTAAATCCCTTTTTCATCGACTACCTTTTCCACGGCTTGATTGTAACGTTGCAAGAGCTTTTCATCGCGGAGTTTGAGAAAACGCGCAAGGCGCCACGTCTTTTCTCGAATTTCCTTCCTCATCTGATCTTTTTTACGAATTTCCCAGTTTCTTGCGAAAGAACCCGTGTCAATTGCAACGGCTCTTCCTTCCAAAAGACCCATGTTGCGTCGCATTCCATTGTCAGTATCTTGAATGCCTTTTTGACAGCGTGTTCCCACCATTTCGACAATCGAAAGGATCGCTTTTTCTGCCGACAAAAGGTTGTTTCGTTCGACTTGTTTTTTAACAGAGCGAAGGGCAAGAGAGACCCGTTGCTGGAGAAGAAATTCAAGATTGTCGAGATCGAGGGTGTGCTGGATGCCGAGTTTGTCAACAAGCGTGAGCGATTGCTTCAGATGGTTGGTCTTATGTAGATGGACGTAGAGAAGTGCGCTCTCGTCGCGCAGCTCATTGAAAGAGAGCTCACAGCTTGCAAAAAAAGCTTCTCTCTTTTTTTCAGAGCTTGTGAAAAGAGGTTTCAGATGGTGGTGTTTAAAAACCTTGAGCACTGCCTTCTTATCCTCACTGAGAAAGGCGTAAGATTGTCCTCCACTTCCCAGGAAGGTGAACGGCCGCGACAAGATCTTTTTTATACCTTCTGGTAGTGGCTCTTTATCTCCCTCTCGAATAGGTAGATCGGAAAGGACGTGTGAGATCGCAAAACCGTCTGTCTTCTTGTGACAAAACCGCTCCACAAGCAGAAACCCAAGACAAAAACAAACCAGCTGAATCCAAACCTTATTCATCTCTCAACTCATCTCCGAGCAGTAGTATAACATGATATGAAGGATATGAATGATGGGGAATTTTGAGTTGAAATTATTTTTTCTTGATCGTGCATATCCTTCATTATCCTTCATATCATGTTTTTTCAGTCGCTCGGTCTAGAACTTTTATGATCGATCATCCTGTTTAGTTCGGAGGTGAAATGGGGCAGAAGATCGGGAAACTTCTTGGTTAGAAGGCATCTTAGGGGCAGTGTCTCGTAGAAGAGTTCTACTTTAGCACGATTTGGCGCTTTCAAAAAGGGGTCTTTTGAAAATGAGCCCAGATCGATCACCACTGCTTTTCCCTCTACAAACCCAAAATTTTTTAATAAAGTAGGATCGCGATCAGCGACTCCTTTTGCACACCGCGTGCGAATCAGTTGCAGAAGAGAAGAAAGAGCTTCTTTTCCGTGGGCCCCTTCTAGTATAGGAAGCAGTTTTTCTGCTCTTTTTTGCGCAAGAAAGGGCAGTTCATCCAGGGCAACTCGGTGAGCTATGCCCAGCTTGTCGATGAGTGTTACAATCGGGAGATTCTCGTCTGTTTTCGCAAGATGGAGATAGAGGAGGCCTGTCTCCTC
>JBIOJU010000175.1:0-3384 GCA_044451165.1 Chlamydiales bacterium
GTGGCTGCGTAAATGATGCCAGCTTTACCTGAATGCTTTTGTAAAAACGCACGCAACTGTCCCGCAGGGTCGGATTTGTAATGCACATGAAAAGTTAAATTCGGCCTGTCGAAGCTTGCGCGTGCAACATAGGGGGAGTGCATCGCAAGTTGTGAGAGGATGTCATTTTCAACATCGCGCGTTGCAGTCGCTGTAAGCGCAACAATGACACTTTGGGGAAAACTCTTTTTCAAGAGCGATAACTGTCGGTATTCCGGCCTAAACGAGTGACCCCATTGAGAAATGCAGTGGGCCTCATCAATTGCAAAAAGTGAGACCTTTACCTTCTGTAGATATTGCAAAAAGTTGGGGTCGGTAAATCGCTCCGGCGCCACATAAAGCAGTTTATAGTCTCCAAGATTTTGCATCAGCGACTGGATCTCTGTGTAGGGCAGACTGCTATTGAGAAACGCAGCCGGAATGCCTGTTTTTGTCAGGCTCACTACCTGATCCTGCATGAGAGAGATGAGAGGAGAGACTACAACAGCAATTCCGGGCATGAGCATCGCAGGAAGCTGATAACAAATAGATTTTCCCGCCCCAGTTGGAAGAATGGCTAGTACATCCCTTCTCTCCAAAACCTGCGACACGATCTCTTTCTGATAGTCTCGAAATGCATTGTACCCAAACAGCGTCTTGAGATGCGTCTCGAGTGTAGTATCTTCCGCAATCAAATCATTGGTCATTCTTTTCCTCATCAATTTGGCATTCCGATGTTACACAAATGATGATTTGTGGTAGTCCTTAAAGAAAGAAAACGAAAGAAAAAAAATCGAAAACAAGGGGGAACAATTTCATGACTAAGAAAAAAGAAGAACTCATTTTTTATTTTCGGGAAATTCCTGATCTTAGCAAAAAATGGCGGATGTTTTTGGTTCTGGGGATTCTACTTGTTATCTTAGGAGTATTAGCGTTCGCATTTGCTACGTGGGCCACACTCTTCACCGTTGAATTTTTGGGTATTTTACTCCTGCTGGGCGGTGGCTTTCAAATCGCAAGCTGCGTGCAAGCAAGAAAGTGGACGGGGGTCTCACTCTCAATTCTACTTGGAATCCTATACATCGTCGTCGGGGCAATCTGTCTTTTTAAACCACTTGTCGGCGCAGAAGGCCTTACGCTACTCTTAGCTACGTTTTTCTTTGTGAGCGGACTCTTTCGGATGATCACCTCTTTCACGCACAGATTTGATCACAGGGGCCTCATGTTCTTCAGCGGGCTCATCTCGTTCATTTTGGGCATCTTGATCGTGGCGGAATGGCCAATTGCTGCCCTATGGGTGATCGGACTCTTCGTAGGTATCGACCTCTTTTTCATCGGCTGGGGCTGGATCTTTTTATCCCTCGCCGCCAAAAAGACCCTCGGCAAGGGCGACTAGCGCCCTTGCTTGCGAGCTGTTATTCGGATGCCAAATGAACACAGCCTTCTTGATCAATGTAAAACGCTTTGTTAAGAGACTCTGGTGAAGTCTTTGCAACTCCTGCTATCTTGTTGAAGTTCAACGGAACGTTTGCATCGATTTCACTCTTGGCCAGAAGCGCTTTATGTCTTTCTAACACTCTAGTAATAAAGGGGAGGCCTATAGTGATTGCTTTAGACAATCTCTCGTCTTTTGTGACTCCTAGCTGCGGATTATTAGATAAATTCACTAAAACAGCGGGCATGTAAGTGGGGGTCCGACCGATTTGAGCTTCTGGCTGAACGTCTAGTTGTGCAGCAATGCGATCGCGCATCGCTGGGTCTAATTCAAAGATAGCTTTTCGAAGGACAATACCTTCCTCGCGCGTGAACAATCGAAGCATAGCACCAATACGTGCTAAAACACGGTCAGCGCTGTCATTTGGATCTAGTCCTAGCCAGGAAGCGCGGACGCCGAGATAGGCATTATAGGCATCTAATTCGTTTTTGTGAGAATTTGAAAGAACCCTTACCGCATCTCCCATGGCTTGCATCGCTCGGTGTGCAGGCTCTGTATAAACTAAAGAAGATTGGTTATTGACATGGCCCAAAGCACCTGCCACATCACAGATGTGAACAAAGAGATCGAACGAAAGAGCAATAGGATCTTTAGAAGGAATGTCACTTTCTTTGAGTTTGTTAAACATTCCAAGACCGCCTTCCAAATGAGTGACATGTCCGTAATGCGCTAAATTTGCTATTTCAGCGAGAAGCTTTTTACCAGGAGCTGGCAAGTTAGCAAAAGAGGGGCAGAGTTAGGGATGTTTTGTAAGAACTTGCATGGCCTCTCCGTAAAAGTCATCGTGATCGGGAGCTTTAATGCCATAAGATCTGAACAAGTCTCTTGCTTTTTCGCTTTTGCCTATATCACCAAGCACCAAGGCGGTTTCCATAGCTTGCGCCATTTGGAGCTCAGACATTCCATCCCATTTGGATTGTAATAATCGCTGACACTGCAAGTGGAGTGTTAGGAAACTATCGCGCGAAAGTTTGACATCTTGCGGCTGTCCTGAGGTAAATGAAAGATACGCGTTGTCGCTACCATCTAAGATGAGTTTTAAACATAGAATTGTCATGATGGTGCGGTCAAACTCAATGTATTTTTGACCAAATAGCTGTTCCGAATAAGTTCCTTGGAGAGAGGCTTGCCCTTCTTCAGTTTTACGCACGTTTAAATCAGCTAACCATAAAATCTCAGGATGCTGCTCAACACATTTTTCTACCCACGTCCTACCTTCAATCGGAGAAAGTATGACCGGCTTTGCGGAACTTGCAGTAGATGGCGATTGGCTGCCTTTGGCGTATAGGGCAAGAGAAGCCAATAGTGTACCGCCTAGGACCAGGAATAAACCAAGTTTGCTAGCTTTTTGCACTGTATTACCTCCGGGGTTAGGGCGTACCGCTTGTGTGAAGTGTCTCTGCTGATTAAAATTCACATCCAATCGTAACAAAGTTCTCGAAAATTGGTCTGATGTTTTAAAAGCATTTCTTGGTGAGGATCGTACAGGAAAAAAATGAGCGGAAAATAGTCTTGCCCCTCTTAGAGACGAGGCTTTGGGTCTAATAAGAGAAAACAACTTCCACCTCCTGATCAATTTTACGTAATTTTATATCACTGTTCTTCGGGTCTATCAAGAGCTGTGTTCTGCCCTGAATAAATACAGGAATTCCTTTCATTTTAAAATGTTAAAATACGGTAATTAATTGATGTTATTTATTAACTTTAATTGTAAAATCCATCTCAGAATGCGTGGTTTTGAATGACAAGCAAATATAATGAGCAACGATCTAGAAATTTATTTCGAGGAGATGAGCGTAAACCTTTCAAGCTTAGCCGCTCTAAGATCCAGGACTTTCTAGACTGCGCTCGCTGCTTTTATCTGGATCGAA
>JBIOJU010000176.1:0-3365 GCA_044451165.1 Chlamydiales bacterium
TATACTTTGGGCAGAAGGAAAAGATGGCCTATCCAATGTCCGTATAAAGGATAATCTACCTGTGGGACTAGTTGGACATGATGGTTATCTTCAACTGCAGGTGAAAAATCCTGCCGAAGATTTTATCCTAATCACCGACCAGCCTGAACGCGGCGTGATTTTGGATACTGTTGGATATCTCATTCGACAACCGGGAAAACATGACATCATTTGCTCACAAATGTTTGCCGGTAGGGCTTTAAGCGCCAAGTTAACAAACAAATCCCCTATCCCCTTAAGTGAGAAACCCAAAAATGTTCAAGCGGCGTTAGAAAACAACAAAACCCTAAAACACCAGCCGCAAGGGTCCTTCGAGCGCATCATGAAAGCGCCTATCTATCGTGTCGCATCTAGCCAGGGACAGGATATCTTTTATATTGGAGAAACCAGGCATACGTTCATCGAAAGCTGGGATATAGATACACAATGTCATTGCCTAAAGATAGGCGATGAAATTGTCCGCTTCGATGGCAGTCGTCACCCTCTTGTTTTTAATTTTCGCGAAAATCGCATCATACTCATCACAGATTTTACCAATCCGCGTCCCGGCAAAGAAAAGAAACAACACTTTCTTATCATTGAGCCCAAATCAGCTGATTTAGAGGTCTATTTCCATCGAGGCGCCCCAGTATGCAGAGCACCCAAACTTGTTGATGCAGCAAAAGATGACAAGAAAGTAGAGAAGGACCCGCCAGTAGCTTAAACTAGCTGCTCTTTCTGATCTCTAGCGTTGTGAGCTCGCCATTGAGGTCCCACGGCGTGCCGTTGC
The DNA here is from genome assembly GCA_044451165.1 of Chlamydiales bacterium. Classification (GTDB taxonomy): domain Bacteria; phylum Chlamydiota; class Chlamydiia; order Chlamydiales; family Rhabdochlamydiaceae. Next base: position 809 of record JBIOJU010000176.1, read on the forward strand.
ACTCCTCAAAAAGAATCTCTTTTGTGAGGGTCTCCCCCATGATGGTCTCACGAAAGACACCAATACACTCCTTCACACGGGGGGTTGTTTGAAGCTTTACCTCGATCCTATCGGTTACTGCAAATCCGCTATCTCGCCTCATCATGTTGATTTTACTGATGAGTTCACGCGCAAGCCCTTCCATGAGAAGCTCTTCATTGAGTGTCGTATCAAGCGATACAGTGATTCCCTCCGTTGTGAGCGAGACGCTCCCCTCTTTTACTTTGCGTTCAACGCTGATATCTTCGGGCGTTAAAAGAATCTTCTCGCCCTCAAGAGCAATTTCTAGATCTTCTCCTCTAAACAGCTTTTGGAGAGATCTCTGATCAAGAACGGCTACCTTTTTCTGAACTTCGGGCATTAGTTTGCCCACTTTTTTTCCGAGCAGGCGAAAATTGGGTTTTGCAAAAAGCGTGACAAACTCTTTTTCATCCTCATGAAACCTTACCTCTTTCACGTTGAGCTCATCTGCAATGAGCCCCTTTTGTGCGCGCAAAGCATCGAGCACACCTTTTTCGGTGCAGATCACATCCGCTTTTGGAAGAGGCTGTCTTACTTTAATCTTCTGCTCCTTACGAAGAGCATGACCTGAACTGACGACAGTTTGCACATAGCGCATCTCTTCTTCGAGTGTCTCATCGCGCATCTTCTCCTCATATTCTGGAAAATCGGTGAGATGCACAGAAATCGGCTCCTCCTCTTTGCGCAGATGCATGTAGATTGCGTCCGTTAGAAAAGGGATAAAGGGCGCTGCTACTTTTGCAAGAGTGAGCAGCACCGAGTAGAGTGTCGCAAAGGCCTCATCGCGATCTTGAGAGGCGACATCAGACCAGAAACGCGGGCGTGATCGTCGGATATACCAGTTGGTCAGCTGATCAACAAATGAGGCAAATGGCTCTACCGCCTTGCCGAGAGTGTAAGCATCCATCGCCGCTCTCACCTCAAGGATTACACCTTGCGCAAGGGAGAGAATCCAGCGGTCGATGTCTGCTTTGGGAAGAGTTGTCTCTTTTTTCTCTGGCTTCCAATGGTAGATCTGGGCGTAGGTCGCAAGAAAGTGGTACGCGTTCCAAAAAGGGATCAGGAGCTGCCTTACTACAAGCTCTACTCCCCTTTCCGAGAAACGAAGGTCCTCTCCATGTACCGCAGGGCTGCTAAGCAGATAGAGCCGCAGAGCATCTGCGCCATACTCGTTAAAAACACGATCTGGTTCGGGGTAATTTTTGAGTCTTTTCGACATTTTTGCGCCATCTTCGGCAAGGATAATCCCGTTCACAATCACATTTTTAAATGCAGGCTTATGAAAGAGAGCAACGCTTAGCACTGTAAGTGTGTAGAACCAGCCGCGTGTCTGATCCAGCCCTTCCGCGATGAAATCTGCTGGGAAGCCTTCTGCAAAAAACTTTTCGTTTTCAAAAGGGTAATGGTTTTGCGCGTAGGGCATCGAGCCCGACTCAAACCAGCAGTCAAAAACCTCAGGTATCCGCCGGAAAATTTTTCCATTTTCAACAAAGGTAAGCTGATCGATATGGTGGCGATGTAGGTCGTCGATTTTTTTTCCAACACGCTCTTCCAGTTCCTGGATCGAGGAGATCACAACGACGTCCCCCTGCTCGTTGCGCCAGAGAGGGATGGGTGTGCCCCAATACCGATTGCGTGAAATCGCCCAGTCGCGCGCATTTTCCAGCCATTTTCCAAAACGTCCCTCTTTGATGTGTTCCGGAACCCAATGGATTTGCCGATTTGCGGCAACCAGCTGCTCTTTAATTTTTTCGACACAAACAAACCAGGTCCTCACCGCTTTATAGATGAGCGGCGTATCAGAGCGCCAGCAGAAGGGGTAGCGGTGGCGGATCTGCCCGTGTGAAAAGAGTTTTTTCTCCTGCTTAAGCCGCTTGATGATCTCCTTATCGGCATCTTTAACGAAGAGTCCCTCGTAGTCGGGAACCTCTTTCGTGTATTTTCCATTGTGGTCGACAGGACAGACCGGCTCGATGCCTTCGCGCGTGCAGACAAAAAAGTCCTCTTCACCAAATGCGGGGGCCGCGTGTAAAATTCCAGTGCCCTCTTCGCTTGAGACACAAGCATCCATCTGGATGTGAAACGCTTTCTGCTGTTTGCGCGTTGCAAAATAGGGAAAAAGCGGCTCGTAGGGTTTGCCTGCAAGCGCGCTCCCCTTAAAATTTTTCTCAATTTTGTAGGTAGTAGGATCCTTGAAATGCTCGCTAAGGCGAGAGTGCGCCAAAATGTAATGCTGACCCGTTTTTAACTCTTGGATTTGTACATAGTCGAGGTCTGCGTTGACGATGAGGGCAAGATTCATCGGAAGTGTCCAGGGGGTCGTTGTCCAGACTAAGAGTTTGATCTCGGGCTCCTCTGTCAGCGTAAAAATCACAGTGAGCGAAGGATCATCCACATCGCGGTAGTTGAGATTCGCTTCAAAGTTGGAAAGAGGCGTTCCCAGCTTGGCCGAAAAGGGCATGACTTTGAACCCTTCGTAAACTAGACCGCGTGCATA
>JBIOJU010000177.1:0-3340 GCA_044451165.1 Chlamydiales bacterium
AAAAAATAGATGTTTTAATGATACGACTCTTCAGGCACACCGTTCTCTTTCTCCTTTTCTTTTTAGGAGGTCTTGTGGCTGAAGAGAGCAAACCCTACCTGAAATATGCTGATCAGATCATTCATCAATTTGAAAAAGAATGTGTCAAAGAGTTTAAGGTCGTGCGTAGTGGAAGTGGTGGTCGTATGTCCAGGGATGTCGAACAAATTTCTGTGGACTTCATGGCCTATCGCATAGCCACAATCGAAGAAGCACGTCGCCTAGAAGTTACTCTCACAGAAAAACTTCTTAAAAAAATCAACGAAAACGAAAAAATTCGACCCTATCTCCGTGAATTCCCCTTCCCTTACAGCAGAGCTCGCGTTTCAGTATCGTTTCACAAACGTGACAATTCTCCAAATACCGATGGCAGTGTCGCCCACGTCTTTCAAGCACGCAACAAAATTGTCTATTCTGGTGCTGATCCAAAAACTGAAGATCTCTACGATCTCTTAGAAGAACCCTACGAAGAAGCCCTGAATCTCGTTAACAAATAAAGCAGCTGCCAGCAGTATTTTCCTATACCCCCAAATGAACAACAGTCTCATACCATCCAATTTGCCCATTCGAAGCTTGCAGTCATCATAGGGAAAAGAGATGCAGACGCAACTATTCGGAATTGCGGAGTGGTGCAGTTATTTGATAAGCAAAAAGACTGTTTGCAGCGAATCATATTTAAGAATCTAATAATCAAATACTTGCATGGAAATTTTATGAAAATGGAATCGATGTACACACAAAATGAAGAAAAATGGAACCGAAGGAAGCAAATTTGAGAGCAGGACTGTTTTGCCTCACCCTGGTAGCTTCTAGTGTTGCATATGCAGAAGGTGCGAGCAACTGCGAGACCTTTTGGAAGTTGAAACTAAAGCATCTAACTTGGCACAATCGTCCGCGGATTTTTTTCTTTTGGTCTGTCAATAAAGGGGTGATTTGTGGCCACCATCGATGAGTTTCAGAAGCTCGACGTGCGCGTGGGTGTCATTGTGGAGGTGCAAGACTTTCCGGAAGCGCGCAAGCCTGCCTACAAACTGACGATCGATTTTGGGCCTACCATTGGAAAAAAACGGTCGAGCGCGCAAATCACGCACTATTACAAAAAAGAAGAACTGCTCGGAAAAAAGGTGCTGGGAGTCGTTAATTTTCCTCCCAGACAAATCGGCCCTTTTGTTTCAGAAGTTCTGACTTTAGGTGTCCCAGATGAGAACAACCAGACTATTTTGATCGTCCCCGACAAGATCGACGCCACGATCGGCGGTAAACTCTACTAACTTTAACATTTCAAAACACAAAATCTTTCTTTTACTCTTACGCTCACCACTCTTCATTCATCGATCATCGTTTCCTCTTCCTCCTTCCCCGTTCCTCCTCCCGCGTCTATTCACCATTGTTTAAAAATCCCTCCACAGAATATCCTACTCCCTTTGGCTTAAGTTTTCACTGCGGGTGTAGCTCAGTGGTAGAGCATCACGTTGCCAACGTGAGGGTCGTGAGTTCGAGCCTCATCACCCGCTATTATTTGGTCTTAAAGGAGATTCGATGGAAAAGTCGCAGCAGCTAGAGACACGGGGTGAACTTTCAAACGATGCGGTGCGCGTCGTGGTGCACCATAAGCCAAAGTGCCGTGTGGAACTTGAAGTCGAAGCTGCCGCTGTCCTGGTACAGGCTGCCCGTAGAAAAGCTGTTAAAACTGTTGCAAAAGAGGTCTCTCTCCCTGGTTTCCGCAAAGGAAAAGCGCCGGAAGAGCTCGTTTTGCGAAAATACCCTCAAGATGTTGATAAGATCTGGCAAGAAGCGATCGCAGAAGACGCCTTCCGCGAAGCAATTAAACTTGCCAAAATTCCGCTCCTCCACAAAGACACAAAGATCACATTCAAAATGATCAGCCACTCGCAAGAGGGAGCAAAACTCACACTGACGTTTGAAACAGAGCCTCAGCTGCCTATCATCGATCCTAAAAAAATTCATCTCAAAGATGTCCCACGCCCTGAAGTAAATGATGAAAAAGTCGAAGAGACGATTCGGCAGACGCAGCTCTTTTTTGCCGAGTGGCAAGAGATCAACGATAGACCCGTACAAGAGGGCGATTTTGTCCGCCTGGATGTCGATGTGATCGATGAAGAACCCAACACGAGAATTTTCTCCAACACCCGTTTCGAGGTGACTGAAAAATCGATGGCAGAGTGGATGCGCAAAATGGTCCTCGGCATGCGTAAAATGGAGAGTAAAGAGGGCACAAGCGTTCCAGACGAGAGTGCAAATGTTGACGATAAAGCAGCGCTTAAACCCAAAAAAGTGCGCATCACTGCAATTGCCATCGAATCTGCAAAAGTTCCACCTATCGATGATGAGTTTGCAAAAAAATTGGGCGTTGAAAATCTTGTAGATTTAAGAAAATCGCTCTTCACCCACCTCTCGCGTCAAGCAGATGCTCACGTCAAAGAAAAGCAGCGAGAACAGCTGAGCGAGATCCTCCTCACAGAATTCCCCTTCGATCTTCCCAGCAGCCTCATTGAAAAAGAGACCCAATTTCGTATGAAGCAGCTCTTCGAAGACCCCCACTTCCAAAAAGAGTGGAAAGAGATGAGCGAAGAAGATCGCAAAAAAATGGTCGAAGCGATCTATACACAATCAGAAAAAGCGGTCCGACTCTTCTACCTCTGCCGTAAAGTCATCGCCGACGCAAAGCTCACCATCACAGCTGAGGACATGCCAAAACCACCGACCAACACCCTCGAAGCACTCATGGCCCCACAACCCGCCTACCACGCCCATGACCACTCTGAGGTCCGCCAAGCTGAAGTCTATTCTCGCCTCGTCCTAGAGAAAGCCGAAAACTATCTGATCGAACAGGCGATTCAGGCTTCATGAGTTAAGACGCAGAAAACTAGCCTGACTGCTAATTTTTCTTGTACTTTTGCAGCTAGTAGACATACCATTTCCTCTTTATGACCAAAAAGATCATTTTCGCTAGATCTTGTGATTTTCCAAACAGAGCAGCTCCCCTGCTACACCTTTCTCTCCTCCTTTGCGCTCAAGCAGCGCAATAACATACTCAATTCCTCTCACATCCATTGTTTGCCAGGCTCCAAGGAGCAAAAAAATCAAAACCTATCTATTTTAAGGAGAAAAAAATATGACAATATTTGCTAACAAGCTAGTCGCTGTGATGAATGAAAAAATTGAGCATGGGATTATCATGAATGCCCTCGCTCACATGTGCATTGGATTTGGTTCTGAGATCGGCAAGGAGCCGCTCCGCCTGGCGAATTTCATTGATGCAGATGGCGGAAACCATCCG
>JBIOJU010000178.1:0-3321 GCA_044451165.1 Chlamydiales bacterium
GCCTAATCCCCAGCTTCTTATGAAGCGATAAATAGTTTGATTTTTAATCACATTAATAGTAAAATTAATTTTAAATTAATGAATTATTTTACTTATGTTATCAACCATTGATATGAATTCCGTAAAACAGCTTTTTGGTAACAACCAAGAAGTCATGGTTTACGGGTTTAGCAGTGGCTGGAAGACCACGGCAGCAAAACTAAGATCACAAGCGGATACCGTAGTAAAACGGGTGTATGATTACGACATAGCTGATAACAGACAGACCATGCTGAACGGGAGAGAATTTAGGCCGATCAACGCAACGCGCGGTGATACAGTTAAAGATTGCTGCAAAAGAACGCTTGTTGACTGGGCCTTTGAAACATGGATAAGAAAAGATAGTCAGGCACAAATCCCCCTCCTTTTTGTTCTAGACAGCGATCTCAATGAGCATCATGCCAACGTGCCCGATATGCTTACTAAAAAAGCGCATCTCAATCAGCTAATCACCCATTCCGAACTGCGGCGCCTCTTCAAACTCTGCACAGACGAGAGGGTAGATCCCGAGGTCCGCAAAGCAGTTCAAAAAAATGTTGTCTTCGCTCATTTAAAGAGTTCAGGCTCTGTGCCAGATTTCGAGGTGCTGTCTTTTGAACCGGTCGAGCTTTTCCTCGAACAGGTCAAAGCTCCGTGGGAAGATCCAGCATGGAATGTCGAACTCGCCAAAAGAAAACAGGCCCAGAAAAAGGTGAAATACTATGACTGGAGAAATGAGCTCAATGATTGCGTCCGGAACGAACGAGCGCAACTTCAACAAAAATCAATTAAACCCACCCCTTCTCTTTGGCAAAGGTTTGTGAACTTCTTCGCTTGGCTTTTTTGTTGTTTTAAGTAGTCCAGAGCCCTCTTTTAGTTTTGCGTTCTGCATTTTCATCTTTTCGTAAACCCTCGATCTCACACATCACGAAGAGGAGAGGCTTTCCCTCTAGAAACTACGCCGCGCCGGGTCGCGTCGAAGAAAAGCGGCGCCAGGTCGCCGCACTCCAAATAAATCTTTTTGAGTTAAACTTTCTTTCCCTTCTCGTAGCGGGTTTCGACGCACACGCCGTGTAGGTCGTAGGCTTTTTTCACGCCGTCGAGCTGATCCTCGACAAAGGTTTGAAAAAGCTTTGGCTTGCCATCATCATAATACTTGTTGAGCTTTCCATGGCGCTTGCCGTTTTTATATTCGCCTTCAAAGACAAGGAACCCGTCTGCATTCCACTCGCGAGAAAGTCCATCGAGCTCTCCATTGACATAGAGCACCCGCTTGCAGACCTTGCCATTTTCAAAATAGCTTCTCTCTTCGCCCACCTTTCGGTCCTCTTCAAATGTTGTCTCTTTGAAAGGCTTACCGCTTGCAAAATATTGAACTGCAGGCCCGTGTTTTTTATCTTTTACAAACATGACGCTCATCACAAGTAGGCCTTTGGGATTGAAGACTTTCATCACTCCTTCTTTCATGCCATTCTTGTAGAAGGTGCTAGTGATCTTGCTTCCCGCCTCGTTGTATTCGCTCAGTTCTCCTTCTGCGAGATCATTTACAAAATTGATCTCGAGGGCTTTGACTTTTCCAAAATATTCGTGGGGAGCATAAAAGACCTGATGAAGGCCTTCTTTTTTGTTATCTTTGTAATGGTAGATCACCTCTTTCCCATCACGAGTCTTCTCATAAAAGCGGCCTGTGAGCTTGCCCTGTTCGTATGTCGCTTCTTCGATTAGATTGCCTTCTTCATCCCACAGTGCTTTTAGGCCATGAAGTTCTCCATTGTCATACCCGATGAGAGTATGGACAACACCGTTTGGGAAAAAGGTCTTCTGTTCGCCGTGCAATTTTCCTTCATCGTTATAAAAATAGCGCTTCGCAATCCGATTCTGTTTTTTTTCTAGAGCAACTTCTTTGGAAAAATACTCTAACTGCTCTCCAACAGGAACTCCTTGCTTGAAATTTTTAGTCAGCCAGAGCGAGCCATCTTCATACCAGGTTTGTACAGCACCGTCGGTTTTTCCATCTTTATACGCTGCAAGCGCGCGTCTTTCGCCATTCTCGTAAAACTCTTCACCGCGGCCATTCTGCTTGCCCTTGCTAAATTCAACGATCTCCCTTGGCTTAAGCTTTCCATACCAGGTACGCACAACGCCGCTTGGAAGATCGCCTTCAAATCTTGCCTCAAAAATCAGCTCGCCCGCCTCGTTCCATTCGCGGTGCACATTCTGCTTCTTGCCCAACACAAACTGTCCTTCAGTTTTCAAAGTTCCGTTTGGATGCCACTCCTTTTTCACCTTGTCGAGCATGCCGTTGATGTAGTGCTCTTCGAGTTTGATATTGCCTCTTTCATCCCACTCCTGGCAGGGCCCCTGTTTCATTCCCCCCACCAGATTATATGCGATGAGGCGTGTACCATTTTCGTGCCACTCTTCATAGCTTCCCTCTTTTGCACCATTGACATAGAATGCGCGCATCTTGATCTGGCCGTTTGCGTAATTTTCTTTCTGCTCCCCATCAAACTGTCCTTTGGTGTAGTGAAATGCAGTTTTAAGGGTGCCATTTGGATACCATTCGCGATAGTCGCCCTCGCGTGCTCCGTTGACTAGGGAGTATTCTGCAAGCTTCTCTCCTTTCTCATTGTACTCAACGATCGGGGCAAGCAGTTTTCCGGATTGATCAAACTGGGCAAGGTATGCGAGTTGTCCATTAAGATGATTTTTCCAATGTTTGTTGATGGCAACACCCTGTTGATACTCCGCCTCGCCGATCAATTTACCATCCGCATCGAAGAGCTGCTCCTTACCCTCTTTTTTTCCTTTTTTGTAATGGACTCTATAGCTCTCCTTACCGTTGGGGTGATACTTCACATGAGTCCCCACCGGGTCGCCGTCTTTAAAATCTTGTACCTCTTCGATAGAACGGTCTTCGGCATAGAGAACAACGGCGGGATTTTGTCCATCAGAGTGCAATAGCCCTTTAGTATAACGACGAGAGGCCTTAAGTGCGCCACTCTCGTACCACTCCAAAGCATTCCCATGGGGCACACCATTTTCATAGGGGACTAATGAGACGCGCACGCCTTTTGTGGTGTAACGATTAAATTCCCCCACCAGTTTACCTTCAGCATAGGATCCCTCTTCTGCCTTTGCGCCATCCGGATGATAAGAGACAATGCTCCCATGACGCTGTCCATTTTTAAATGCTGCACTTCCGCGGATTTGGCCTGTTGGATAGTAGATATGTAGCTCGCCGTGGGAAAGGCCTCGATCGTAACTTGCAATCTTTTCGATCTTTCCATTTGCAAAGTAGGA
>JBIOJU010000179.1:0-3301 GCA_044451165.1 Chlamydiales bacterium
ATTTTGATTAAATCGTCAGGAACGCCATCTTCTCGCAAAACATCGGCAATATTTTCTTTTGTTACTGTGCGATCGACCAATTTTTTAGCCGCGTTTTGAGACAAACTTGTGCTGTTTACTTGCGCCGCAAGGCTTGGTTGCCCCGCTGGATTTCCTGGAACATTGACTTGTGGTATAATATTTATTTGTGCAACTTGCGCGACGTTGGCGTTAGGAGCCACACCGCTTTGGCCGTTTCCAGGCGCTGGGGATGTATGTAATGGGGAAGGAGGGCCGTCTGCTGGAATATTAATTCTTATAACAGTCATAAATTTCCTATGTTTTTGTAGCAATTTTATGTTATATGCACAATAAAATCAATTTAATTTAAAATATTATTATTAATTGTATTAATAAGAAAACAAGCTTAAATTAAGTAACTAATTATTAGTAACTTGCAATTTTGACCATTTTACACATATGACAATAAATTCTTTTAACATCATTTCACTCACTCACACGCAAGTCTCTAAATGGGGCGTTGCATTTCTGCCCGGTCAGGCTGAGGAATTTCTTGGTCTGGCTTACAAGAGGCGCTGTGATGAAGAAAACACGATGACGCATGTATCCCCAGAAACAGCAAAGCTCGATCTTGCAGTAAGAGAGATTCTTCGCTGGCGTACAATTTTTGGCGCAAGCGTTTGTGTAGTTGCGGTCGCCTTGCCAATCAGCGCTGCCGCCCCTTCGGGCGCGCTTCTCAGTCTCGTTGCGAAGAGCCTGCTCGTGACAAGTTCATCCCTCCTAGTAACAAGCGCAGCTAAACTCTACGCACTCGCATGCAAAATCCCGACCTTCTATCCAAGAGCCTCATGAGCAAGCCGCGGATAAGAAACGATGAACGATGAATGATGAGAAGAAAAGAAGTGATGAACTATGAGTGATGAGTGGTGAACGAAAGAGGGAAAGATGGTTGCCTTCAATCGTGAATGTTACCGATAGCGTTCCCGTTTCCGGATTTCTTTCTTCAGTTCATCACTTCTTCTTTTGAGCGCTCATGGTTCATGGGCAACTAGCGGGTTTTTTTAAGCAGCTCTATGGCTTCGCCAAGATGAGTTGTGATGAATGCACCCTGCAGCTCTTCTGCGCCAGCCTGTGCTAGACGACTGAACAATTTCTGAGCGACGTCGTAGTGAATCCTCGGTTTAGAAGCTAGTTGCAGATAGTCGCACGAGTCTTCTTTTGTTCTGCGCTGATCCTTTAATTTTGCAGCGGCCAGATCCCTGTCCCAATCCTTGAATACTTGGGCTACTTGGTGTATGACATGCGTTGAAAACGCCTCTCTTGATTCCAGCACTTTTGTAATTTGTGCCTCCGTCAACCCTTCTTGCTTAACCGGGGCATCGGCATCGGTTCTTTCTTTGCGCAAAGCCAAAATATTCTCTCTTGTTTTTTGTAAGAAAAAAGAGGGAATTTCTTCCTTTGACCTGGCTCCTACGGCGTAGATAAAGATGGTTTTTGCTATGATGAATTCGAAGACGTTTGGCTCCCAATCGATGATGAGCTGACGAGTCTCATCTTGAAGATCAGGTGTAATGTCTTCGGTAATAAACTTTGCTCCATTTGCGGGCGGAGCAACTTGTGTCCCCCTAACCGGTTGCAATTGCACAGACGCTCCACCTTCGTCCAATCTTGTGTTGCTTACTGGGTATTGTCGTTCCCACGCTACAATGTCTATTTCGTCTCGTAGGGTTGCAATGCCTACCGCGCTGCGAGCAAAAAATTCTTTTGTAAATACATTTGTGTCGAATAGGTTGAAAATTAGGAAATTAGCCAAGCTCCAGGCAGTGGTAAAGCCAGCGCTGTTTGCTATGCCGAGCGAACTGCGAAAAATTCTCAAAAACCCTTCATTGACGCAGCCCGGGATTAATGAGACTAGTGCAATCGCGGTAAAAAATACTGTTTCAACGATGGCTGCTGTTGCAAGAAAAGGGAGAGCGCACTCTGTTAGGGCAACTTTCGTGATATGTGTTGCGTAAGAATCTATTCTTTGCTGCCCTCTTCCTTGATACCAATTTTCTTCTCCACCGTTTGGGTTTCTCCATTCAAGGAGAGAGGAGAGTGCGTCGCTAGAAAAAGATGTTGGTCGTGACATAATATCTTTGTGTTGGCGATTTTGTTCTTTTGTTTAGGAAAAATATTATGCTATCCAGATTTTTAAAATCAACATTCAAATTATTTAACCAATGCAGCGTAATAACAAACTTTTAATATTATAAACATAATTTATTTATTACATTTTTAACTACAATTTCCTGTTTCAAGATGAGACTGATTTAATTCTTCACGGCATTGCCGCCAATGGGGCATAAAACGATCCATAAGCCCCCAAAATCGATCGTTGTGAAGCCTTTCGTGAAGATGTACGAGCTCGTGTACAAGAACGTATTCTAGGCAGTGGAGTGGTCTTTTCATGAGTTCGAGATTGAGGGAGATGCGTCGATCGCGAATCATGCATGAGCCCCAGCGCGTCTTCATGCTCTTGATCGCGCAACGTGTGATTTTCACCCCCACAATGGGTTCCCATTTTCCCAAGAGAGCAGGGAGAAGAGCGCTCATTTCGCTTTTGTAGAAAAGGTCTAGAATTTTTTTGCGTGTGTCCTGAGTGCTCAATGGCTTTACGCACAGGCTTAAGGTCGATTCTGAGCGGGTGACGGTTTGGGGAGATCTCTCTTTTTCAAAGACCTGCAGGGTATAGGGCTTTCCAAGGAGATGGTGCACCTCACCTGAAATCATCAGGATAGGCGAGGGTTTTGGAAGGTGCGCAAACTGTGCGAGTTTGCGCTTGATCCAAGGCATTTTTTTCTCAAGCCTCTTCTGAATCTGCCGGTCGCTCACAAAAAAAGGCGCCGTCACACAAACACGGCCCTCAGTGGGATAGACTCTCAAATGCAGATTCTTAATCGGCTTTCGCGCAATCTCGATGGCAATCTCTTCAACAGTAATCTGATGCATATTTTGAGTAAGAGTATGCGATGTGTGCAGATACCTCGTCCACGCTTTTTTACACCATCAAGAAAGAGAAGAAAGAGAAGAGAGAGGAGAAGCACGATCGGCTGCGCCGGCACGATCGACCCTGGCCGGGTCGGCACGATGAAGAAAGAGAAATTTTTTGGAGTGCGGCGACCTGGCGCCGCTTTTCTTCGGGTACAGTCAACCATCATCGTTTACACTTTAGCCAAGCATCATCATTTACACATGTTTTAATATCTCTCCGACAATGGAGGGATATATGGCATGGGGAGAGGTTAAAGTGGATCAACAG
>JBIOJU010000180.1:0-3294 GCA_044451165.1 Chlamydiales bacterium
GAACACCATCTGCCGGTAGTTTTTGAGGTGCTCTTCAAGGAGAATTTCATAGACTCTCTGCATATGACCAAAATAACATGCATGTTATTTTAGTCGCGACCAAAATAACACAGGCGTTATTTTGGTCGTCCTTAACTTGCTTATAGCCAAAAGATTGCGATTTCCAGACGCTAAATTTAGCTGTTTTTTCGAAGCTTTGCGATGCGCTTTTCGAGAGGCGGGTGGGTTGCGAGAAGAGAAAGAAGACCGCCTCGATTTGGGCGAGAGATTTGAAAAGCAGCAATCGCAGGTTTCTCTTCGAAAGCTTTTTTCGTTTTTTGCTGTGCAAGGAGCGACTCGAGAGCCGAAATCATTTTCTGTTTGCCGGCAAGCTTTGCGCCTCCTGCATCTGCGCGAAACTCTCGAAAGCGAGAGTAGGCGGCAACAACCAGTTGTCCAAGAATCATGAACACCACTTCGAATAGGAAAACGAGGAGGGTATAGGAGAGATACGACGAGCTATTGTTGGACTGTTGGCGATTACGGCCCATACCAGAGAAGATCGAGGCAAGAATACGTGCGAGGAACATGACGAAGGCGTTCACAATTCCTTGTAGAAGCGTCATCGTCACCATGTCTCCGTTTGCGATGTGGCTCATCTCGTGCGCAAGAACTCCTTCGAGTTCTGCAGGGGACATTTTGTTGAGAAGACCACGCGAGACAGCAATGAGCGATCTTCGTTTGGTGGGGCCAGTAGCAAAGGCGTTCACATCCGGTGAGTCGTAAATTCCCACCTGGGGCATGCCAGGTAGTTTGGCTTCACGGGCAAGTTTATGGACGAGAGTCACAAGTGCATGAGAGTCTGCATCGGCTGTATTTTCATTGATGATCTTCACGCCCATGAGCCATTTTGCCATCTGACGAGAGAGAGCAAGAGAGATGAGCGCGCCTCCCATTCCCCAGATCAGACAAAAAGCCATGAGGGCTTTGTAATCGATTCCATACGCGGTTAAATAGGGACGCACGTTGAGGATGTTGAGTACAAGTGAAAGCGTGACAACGACAAGTGCATTAATCACAAAAAATAGAAATATTCTTTTTACAAAAGCCATAGCTTCTCCTATAGATTAGATAAGTAATTTAACAAATTTGTTCAACCCTGTCAATCCGACTAAACATTTTCGTTTGCGCTTAATATTTGGTTGTGCCATTTATCAACAAAAAGAGAGCAAAGAAGTAAATGGCAGTGCGCAAATTAGTGGACAATATCTTAAAGAAGTCGCATTTCGGACGCGGAAAAATTCCTCGCGATGTAAAAAAAGTCTTAGAAAAAAATAACGCTTGTTACATTCTGATCACATGTGCAAAACCCTCTGCCGACGGCAACATGCAAGTCGAGATGAGCTACGAAGGCGATGCATGTCTTGCAGCCTATCTGATTGAAGGCGCACAAGAGATCATCGACGACGATATCCGCTTGTAGAGTCTTGTCTCCCAAATCAAATTTCAACCACCGAGCACACCGAGAGCACCGAGAAGGGGGAGGAAAATAACAGGATGAGAATTAAGAAAGAGTTCCACCACAGAGACAAGAAAAAAACTCTTTTCCATCTCTCTGGTTAAAAGTCTCTCTTTCTTCATCTCGGTGCATTCGGTGTGCTCGGTGGTTGTTTTTTTCGCCTCATGTGATGATACTTTTAGGTTATGAATATTTCAGATTTTAAACGCTGGTATGCATTACATCGCGAAGAGATACAGCGCGATTATTTTACATTTCTCAGCTTTCCCAGCATTAGTACAGATCCTGCTTATGAAGGTGAAGTGCAGAAAACGGCAGAGTGGCTATCTACTTATCTGACAAACATTGGGATGAAGAGCTCTGTGATGCAGACAATAGGTAAACCTGTTGTTTTGGGAGAGGAACTTTCCGCAGGGCCGAGTCGACCTACTGTTCTGATCTATCAACACTATGATGTGCAACCGGTCGATCCGATTCCTCTCTGGCGCTCCGATCCATTTAAGCCAGAAGTGCGAGCCGGTGAGGTGTTTGCTCGAGGTGCTGTCGATAACAAAGGGCAGTGCTTCTACTCGATTTCTGCAATCCGTGCCTTTCTTCAACTGTGTAAAGAAAGACGGGTGAACGTAAAGCTGCTCATCGAAGGCGAAGAGGAGAGCGGCAGTCGTGGCACCTTTGCTTTTCTCGAGGAAAAGCAGGCTGATCTCACAGCAGACCACCTGTTTGTGATCGATTTCGATCTTCCGAAGAAGGGAGAGCCAGGAATTACTCTTGGAATGCGCGGACTTGTCTCCTTCACTGTGACTTTTCAAACTTCCGGAATAGATCTTCACTCTGGCATGCACGGAGGAATCGCGCTTAATGCAAATCGCGCGCTTGCGACGACGCTTGCCAAACTTTGGGATGAAAATGGAAAAGTGGCGGTTCCCCATTTTTATGACGATGTTCAAATCCCTTCAAAAGAGGAGAGCGCAATACTCTCAATGCGCTTTGATGAGGCAGAATATCTTGAAAAATTTGGAGTAGAAGCCTTTTGCATGGAGAAGGGATTTTCTCCATTAGAGTCTAACTGGTTTCGTCCATCGCTTGAGATCAACGGCATGCAGGGCGGGTATTCCGGCCCAGGTGTAAAGACGGTGATCCCTGCACACGCAGAAGCAAAGCTCTCCTGTCGTCTCGTTGCAAATCAGGATCCGAAAAAAATCGCGGAGAGCATTGTGCATTTTCTCAAAAAAGAAGCGCCAAAAGGTGTCAAAGTCGAATCTAATATTTTTGAAGGCGCGCGCGCCTTTCAAACCTCCTCTAAAACAGATGCTGTCCAGCGCGTCAGACGCGCGCTCGAAGAGGTCTTTGGTAAACCCTGTCAATTTCAAATGTGTGGTGCAACAGTGCCTATCGTTCCTGCACTTGTCAAAGCTTCGGGCGCAGAGGCTGTTCTCTTTGGCATGGGACTTGATGATGATAGTATCCACGCTCCAAATGAGCATTTTGGTCTAGACCGTTTCGAGCAGGGATTCTTAACCGTTGCTCACATCCTCAGCAGCTTCTGAAAACAAAGAAAAAGAAAGAGAAGAGAGAGGAGAAACACGATCGGCTTCGCCGGCACGATCGACCCTGGCCGGGTCGGCACGATAGACTTTTTTGGAGTGCGGCGACCCGGTGTTATCTGTCAACACATAGGTAACACTTCTGTCAGGACATAGGTAACACCTTCACTGATGTGTTTTTCGCTTACGTAAGTCGATTCTCTGAAATTTTGTTTTATAGAAATAAACATCGTAAAGCCCGTCTGCTAGCTC
>JBIOJU010000181.1:0-3287 GCA_044451165.1 Chlamydiales bacterium
CCTCTAGGGTTTGCATCGTCTGTTCCATCTCTCGCATCAGTTTTTCTAGCGCGTGCTCATCCAGGCTCATTCCTTTTCGGAATCCGGTGAGTTCAGCCTTCGATGTGTAAACTTCATGATCGATAACACCTTTTGAGATGCTAGTCACTCCTGCTGCAAAGCCGAGAGTTGTTTCGACAACGCGAAGAATCTGCTGCCCAATGTTGATCTGGTCTGCCGCAAGCGCTGCAATCTCTCCACTTGCCATAAACCCGAGGCCGATTGAGACGAGGGAAAGAAGCACGGGAGCAAGTGTGGCAATCTGATTTGCGAGCTCCTCATTCTCCTGAGCAATGTGGTCCCCAAACCATTGCCAGGCGCCGCAGGCAGAAAGGGCGAGGTTTGCGATTGCAATCAAGCTCGTGATGCGAAGAAGCTGGCTTGCTCCTGGCGCATTTTCGGCAAGAAGAGAGCCCAGGACATAGCGCGTTGCAGCAAGAATGTAATCCAGCGCCTTTCCTAATGCCGTCCAGACGCCGCTCGTGTGGGCCTTTTGTTCGATCTGTTTGCGGATTTCAAGATTTTGTTTTTGCAGCTCTTCAAGATGTCCCTGAAGCTCGACCAATTGGGCCGACTGCGTCTCGTGAAGATCTGATCCTACGGCGTGCATTCTTTCGAGGGTAGAAATAAGAGAAAGCAGAACCACTGCATATGAACGCGTGATGGGCGGAAGTTCTTGCCCTACGTTCAGAGATTGCATGGGTGCAGGGAGGGTAGGTAAAAATGGATCTGGGCGAAGGCTTGTGATCTGCATGGTTTAGCCGCCTCGCGTCTGCTGTTTTACAGCATATTCGTCTGCTTCGCTGAGCTTTTTTAAAATTTCAGAAATGATGTCGCACACTTTTTTCTGATCGAGCATCTCTGGCTCAAGATCTTTAAAGCTCTGGTTTAATGGAAGCATGAGAAACTTCTCTTTGCTTGAAATGCTTTCGCACGCCATATCCCATTCTCCGGGAGTGTAGGTGGCATATTTCTGCATAAAGTCGTCAAAGTGAAGCTCTGGAAATTCTCGGTTGAGATCTCCAAAAACCTCATGGAGTTCTCCTTCACCGACCTCGTTTTGTTTGCGTAGGCTGAGCATTGTTGTATGCGCGCGATTCAATATTTTAAGCTGGTCGAGGGCAGCATTGTTTCGCGTATCAATTTCCATGATGCGCTGTTCTTTAAGATATTCAAACTTTTGACCCAAATCGATGAGAAGATAACCCGGATGGATATCGCGGCGGGTTGCCAGGTTAGAACGTACTAAAGAGTCTATAGACATTTGCTCCTCCGAGCTAAAGAACTTTCAGGGGACGTATGAGAGAATACAAAACGGTCTACTTTTTCTGAAGCCTAAATAATTTTTAGCATAACGAAGAAAGACCCCCGCTTAGACTCTCCGTAAGCTATTAAACGTAAGTAGATTGAAAAGCCCAGAAGTTTTTTCAGGATTTAAAATTTCTGCGCAAATTGAGACCTCTCCAATAAAATCTCGCTTCCAAAGGCCCCTACGGGAGTAATGATGAAACGATTGAATGATAGAACGATAAAAAATTTTCGGCGCTCCGATCCTGTCTATTCTGGTCATCCTGTTATTTTTGCTTCTGCGCGGAGAGCTCGGTGTGTATAGTTTTTTTCTATTTGTGCAACAACGCTAGGAGTAAAATATGGGTCGATTGATGGTGCGAACAAAAAGTGAGGCGCTTTTTGCGCGCGCGTGCCAAGTGCTTCCTGGCGGGGTGAATTCTCCTGTGCGCGCGTTTGTGGGGCTCGGCGTACCGCCTCTTGTAGTTGCAAAAGGGAAGGGGGCTAAGATCTGGGATCTCGATGGCAACTCCTACATCGACTATTGCGGCAGCTGGGGGGCATTGATTTTGGGACACGCGAATCCGGCCGTTGTGCGTGCGACAACCCAACAGATCAAATTGGGATCTAGTTTTGGAATTACTACCGCTGTTGAAGAAGCGCTCGCACGACGAGTGATTGGGCATCTTCCCTCCATCGAAAAAATTCGATTTGTCTCTTCTGGAACAGAAGCTACCATGAGCGCCCTTCGCCTTGCACGCGCCTACACTGGAAAAAATCTGATTGTAAAATTTGAAGGAAATTATCATGGACATGCCGATGGACTGCTCACAGGAGCGGGTTCCGGGGTTCTCCATATTCTTCCTAGTTCTCCAGGCATTCCCATAGAGATGGTTCAATCGACCCGGACGCTTCCTTTCAATGAGGTCGAACTGGTGCGCTCCTTTTTGCGCAAAAACGAGGTTGCGGCAGTGATTTTGGAACCGGTGGCTGGCAATATGGGGGTTGTTCCTGCGGCACAAAAATTTTTGGAGATGCTCCGAGTAGAGACAAAAAAAATGGGTGCACTCCTCATTTTTGATGAGGTGATCACAGGTTTTCGAGTGGGACTCCAAGGAGCACAGGGCTATTTTGGGATCGAGCCCGATCTCACTTGTCTTGGAAAAATTGTGGGCGGAGGATTTCCCGCGGCAGCTTTCGGTGGGAAAAGAGAGATCATGGATCTTCTTGCACCGCAAGGGCAGGTCTATCAAGCAGGCACTCTTTCTGGAAATCCCGTTGCAATGCGCGCGGGGGAGGCTGCGCTTATAGAAATTGAAAAGCCTGGTTTTTACAAGGCGTTAGAGGAGAAAACGCGTCTTCTCACAGATCCTATCTCCCACCTCATTCAAAAGCGTAAAATGAAGGCGCACCTTGCACAAATAGGATCGATGTTTTCTCTCTTTTTTGGTGTAATGGATGTGCAATCCAAGGATGATCTGAAAAACCTTGATCATGCGCGTTTTAATCGGTTTTTTTCCTATTTACTTGAAAGGGGAGTCTACCTCTCTCCTTCGCCCTACGAGACCTGTTTCGTCTCAAGCGCGCATACAGAGGCCGATCTGCTTTACACGCAAAAGCAGATTATTCAGTTCCTGCAAGAGGATTGAGTGTGCTATTTTTGCCTTCTTCCATCGTTTTTATCGTTGTATCGTTACCTCGTTGATCTTCTCCACAGATCACAATGTTCATAGCGCGCGCTAGGGGCTGCTAACTCGGGAACCAAGCAAAGGTTTTTACTGAGCAACAAGACCAACGAGGTAACGATACGGCGATAGGAACGATAAAATTTTTCAAAGAAAATATAATTCAAACTGCTAATTATTATGGTTTTATGAAAAAACTAGATGGTTAAATTAGAAAAAATGTTTACTATAGCGGCTTGATCCTCAACATGTTAAAATAAATGTCCAATTTAAGGA
>JBIOJU010000182.1:0-3254 GCA_044451165.1 Chlamydiales bacterium
AACACTTCTTTCGGATTTTTTAATAGCCTCGCTTTAAATTTCTCGTCGCCCCAAGCTTTGGCAACGATTTTTGCCCATATTTTTTTTTGCTTCTCATGATTTGTTTTTGTCATCTGAGGATCTCCTTTGTTCATAATCTGACCCATAGTCTATACAATAATTTAATGCAAACGTGTAGAAAATATTTGAACTTAAAAAAAATAGTAGATATAGGGGGAGTAACGCGCCATACAAAAGGAAACACCACCAGTGCCATCACGTCGAGTACCAGCCGCTCTAGTCTGTTATTGCAGCCTATTTATTATGGCATTTGGAGCAGATCAAGAGCCTTGTGAGGGATTGATTCCGTGTCCGGAAACAGCGCACGAGAATCAAAACACCATTCCACGTCTTTCACTCAATGACGTCATCCGTCAAACGATTAAATATCAGTGGACAATTCAATCATCTGAGCTTGCAATTGATGCGCAAGCTGGTGTTTTAGAACAGGCGACAGGCGCATTTAACCCCTTTTTGGACACCAGCTACGCCAAACTTTTTCAGCGCGACATCCAGACTGCCATCGGTTTGAAATCAGGCCTCAATGGCTACACCTCTACCTCGAATCTCTCTCTTCAAACGTTGGCACGCTTGGGAACGACGTACGGCATCACTTATCAAAACGTGAATACGCTCAACCCTTTGACGCTCACGCCGCTCCTACCGCCAAGGACCGATGCATCTACCGTTAACCTGACGGTCACTCAACCTCTTCTTAGAAACCTGCTATACAGTCCTCAAACAACATTGGAAAAAACTCAACAGCTGCAGCTTAAAGCCGTCAAATTTCAAAACATTCAAAACATTGCACAAGCAATCGCCGCATCCATTACCGCCTATTGGGAGTTTGTTGCAGCAAGAAAGCTACTTGTTGTGCAGTGGGAGCAAGAACAGCTGCTCTGTACACTCGAAGAGTACGCAGAAGATCTTGTAAATGAGAATCAACAAGGATATGCGAGCCTCTACCAGCCGCGCGCAGACCTTGCGCTCGCAACAGCCAATAGAATCCAAGCGGAACAAAATGTCCGAGCTACATATTATGCACTGCTTCTTAGTATGGGACTTGTTCCTGGCGAACAAAAAGAGATACCAGACCTTCTCGTGGATGATTTCCCAATTTCCGATAACCTTTGCGTACTGGACCGGAACTGGTATGACCGTTATTTAAATGCGATTGATGATAACCGTACAGATATCATAGCGGCAAAAATTCTGATTGAACAAGCTGATCTCAATCTTATTTCTGCAAAAAACTCACTTCTTCCTGCAGTCGATGTAACGGGTACTGCCCAACTTTTAAATACAACAGCAGCACAGCGCGCGCGTCATCTTTTTGAATCGAGCAGCTTTAGAAATCCTGAAAGGGATTACACAGTGGGGGTCTCACTTACCTTTCCGATTTTTAATGATACCGCAAAAGGTCTGGTTAAACAGACGCGCGCACTCAAATCCCAAGCGGTTGTCAATGCAAACTTCCTGGAGAGTCAGGCGATCTCTGATTTTAAAACAGCCTTTACCTTGTACAATGCCCTTCTTTCTGAAGTGAAAAGAATACGACTTTCAGCAAAGGATTATCGACTCACTGTTGAGAGCGAGTATTTGAAGTTAAAAGAAGGGTTAAGCACCTATTTCTTCGTGCTGACTCTACAAACATTTTGGCAGCAGGCACTCATCCAGCAGATTTTTACGGAAAAGCTGTTCGCTGAAAACTTAGTTCAGATGCAACTTTCTTCAGGAAAATTGATTAAATGGATCTCAGAAGACAAAGAGATAGAGCCTTCTGACGTAGATACAACAACCGATATGTTCATGGTAATGGGATGTGAAACGATGGGATCGAAGCCAAGCGAGTCTTGTACACTTGAACACCCGCTTCCTCCTGGCACTAACGTGAGCGGCGATACAGAGGAGACACTCAGTGACTGGCAATGAAACTTCGACAGAACCAATTTCGCAACGAGAGAAGCTACAGAAGCTGATCTCTTCCGAAAGTTTTGACGAACTGATGCAGGTGGTTGGCAACAAGGGGTGGATTGCTATCTGGTGCTGCTTTGCAATTCTACTCATCGGAATTGTCTGGGGTTTCTTGGGGTCAATACCTATCAAGGTGATGGGCAATGGCATCTCGATGACGCTCAAAGGACCGCACGTTATCGTCTCTCAAATTCAAGGCACAGTACTCGAAACAAACGTTGTTCTCGGACAATTTGTTGAAAAAGGGGACCTAATTGTTAAGCTGGATAACCCGACATTAGAGCTAGAAATTCGGCAAAAACGAGGGGGACTCGCAAACAAAGAAAATGAACTCCAAGCTTTAATCTCTCGCGTTGAAGAGGAGAAGACAGGAAGAAGAGCCTCAATTTTAAAAGAGATGGAGAGCGCAATATTAGGAAGAAAAACAACAGAAAATAATCTCGACTTTTACCAAAAAGATCTTCAAGCCAAAGAGCGACTAGAAAAGAAGGGGATTGTACCAGCTCAATCTGTGCAAGAGGCAAGAGCAAAGCTGGAGCAAGCAAAAATCGATATACAGATGTACCAGGCAACACTTACACGCCTAAAAGCAGATTTAGATCGCTCCTACCGAGTGGAAGAGATTCAAGCAAAATTGGACGAGGTAGGTGCCACTCGTAGTGAACTGGAACGACTTCTTTTGCAAAATAGATACCTGGAGATCCGCGCTGATCGCAGCGGAAAGGTATTAGAAGTTGTTGTTGCCTCTGGAGACCTCGTGCTACCAGGTGCGGAAGTTGCCTCGATCGAGCTTCCAGGAAAAAAAGGAGAACTCCTACGTTACTACGTTACCTTTCCCGCGCAGTTTGGGGACCTTCTAGATGTAAATCTACCCGTTGAAATTGAAGTATCGGGGGTCGATCCGAAGCTGTACGGTTTTCTGCTCGGAAAGACAAAGTTTATTTCGCCTTATCCAGTGACGATGGAAGAGATCAAGGCTGTGGTGAGAAATTCGGAAATTGCCGCGTATCTTAAAGGGACGAGCCCAGTTGTCTACTCTGCAATCGTAGAGCTCCAGCTTGACCCGGCCACTAAAAGCGGTTATGCCTGGTCATCAAAAAATGGTCCCCCTTGGCTCCTTTCTTCGGGAACTATTAGTAAGATAAAGACGATCGTCGAACGCAAGGCCCCCATCATTTACGTTCTGCCAGTCGAAGTTTCCCCCTACTTTAACCGAATATTATCTAATGACTAAACTCAAT
>JBIOJU010000183.1:0-3232 GCA_044451165.1 Chlamydiales bacterium
CTTTCTTGCTCATTATACTCTCGAATCATTCGAGGGGTGTGTGAATGCTGTCTATCTCTGCTCTCTCTTTCAACTCACCTGCATCCGCATCACAAGCATGGCACAGATCTTTGTGGGCTTCCACAAGGGAGCGAACCATCAAAATCTCATAGGTCCCTGCATTTGGCAAATGATCTGGTTTTCTCTTTTTTCAATGCTCATCACGCTCCCTTGCGGTATGGTTGTAGGCCCCTTTTTCTTGGGTGGAACGGCGATCGAAAAACCCGCGATGACCTATTTTCAGACTTTAATGAGCGTGAATTTTCTTTTCCCCTTGAGCGCCGCGCTCTCCTCTTTTTACATTGCAGAAGGAAAGACGAAGCCGCTCATACTAGCGACGCTTGCCACTCAGCTCGTGAATATCCTATTCGACTATCTTCTCATCTTCGGAATTCCTAATTTTTTGCCGCCTCAGGGCATCTTCGGAGCTGCACTTGCAACAGGGATTGCGCAGGGCTCCTTTTGCCTGATCCTCTTTTGCCTTTTTCTGCAAAAACAGTATCGAGAACGCTACGCGACTGATAAGTTTGCGCTACGTTGGAAGGCATTTTGGAATTATGTACAAGTCGGCATTCCACGTGCGATAGCCCGCGCGGTGCTCCTTGTTGCCTGGGCAGGCATTGTCCGAATTATGACTCTAAAGGGGGCGATTACCTCATCGTCTTGTCGGTCGGAGGCACCCTCTTCCTTCTATTTTCTTTTATTAACGAAGGAATGGGACAAGCGCTCATGACAATTGCTTCTCGTTTGATTGGCGCAAAAGAGTATTCTCTGATGCAGAAACTGCGGCGCAACGCTTTTCTCTTTCTCACCTGCACCACAGCATTTTTGACGCTGCCCTTTTTGATATTCCCAGATCTTCTCCTCTCATTTTTTTTCACGGAGCCGCCTTCTTCCGAGCTTTTAAA
Source organism: Chlamydiales bacterium (assembly GCA_044451165.1). Lineage (GTDB taxonomy): Bacteria > Chlamydiota > Chlamydiia > Chlamydiales > Rhabdochlamydiaceae. The sequence continues at coordinate 948 of JBIOJU010000183.1, forward strand.
ATTGCTCTACAAATCTTGTAGGTGGATCTGGATACTCCTAATATGCAACGGAATCAATATCACTGGCTTTAGCTTTGTGTCCGCCGCATGCGACACTGTTTTTCATATGCTCGCAAATTGTCTGGTCTGGCTGACAAGCTATCTTCCCGTTTATCTCATCATCGGCCTTGGAAACGCCTCTCCAGATATCTTCTGGCTCCTCGCTTCGATGGATACGCTGATTCTCGGCCTAATACTGATTGGAAGAGCAAGCAGAAACGCACGCCGTGCCGCCTTCGAAAAATGCCAACTCAACCTACCAGCCTGAGGAAAGGCTGAAGGATGAAAGAAGAAAATCCGGCCTGGAAACTCGATCGGTAACATTCTTCTCTCTTCCGTTCATCACTGCCCCTTACTCTCCTTTCTGAAAGATTTTTCTTGCTATTTTATTTTTAACTTACATAATCCTTGCCGATTCTTTACGAATGACCACGTTTAAATGGCATCTCGCAAAGAAACCTGGAAAGCCAGGAAAAATTGTTAAAAGGAGGTTGTCATGACTCTGAAACAAAACACATCTCTCTCTTATGCTGAGATGCCATGGGTAATGCAGAAAATTAATGAGATTAAACAGCACCCAGCGTGGAATGAACATATTAAGGACGAAGCACAAAGCGAAAGCGCGCTCCTGGGAAAACCAGTGTTCACGTTTCTCCTTCGTCCAGGAAAAGACACCGAACACTATTTTCTCTCTTTTGTAGAAGCAGATGGTGCGGTCTACCACAAGCAGGTGAGAATTCTTCTTTCGCCCCGCGGCTGGCTATACCAAAATGGTGGCAGCCTTATTCGAGAGAGCATCAATGATCTCGTGCCAGCGGTGCTTCACTGCTCATTTGAACAGTGCAAACCACTTCGCGCGCCACGAGCGCCTCTTTTCTCATTGAACTGATTAAGACGGCCTCCGCAAAGCCGGAGGCCTCTTTTTGATGGGCATAAAAAGAGAATCCCACCAGGTGGGATTTTTCTTTCTTTCGGACCCGTTGTTACGTGTTTTCGATTTTTGCTGTTGAAAAATCTACGTGGCCGGTTAGAGGATGGACATCCACCTTGAGACGGCTTTTGCGTTTAAACTGTTGCACCTCGTAGTAGATGGGGATCACGGGCATATCACGCAGCAGAATCTCCTCTGCGCTTTTTAGATGATCTAGGCGTCTATGCGGATCGATCTCTCTTTCAGCCAGCTCAAGATGGCTCTGATACTCCCCATTTTCCCACTTTGCAAAATTGACTTTTTCTGCAGCATAACGGAATGCATTTAGCGTATAGTTTGGATCATTAATCCAGGCATTCCAGTTCATCCCACCAATCTGATATTCACCATGAGTTAGTCGATCGAAAACGATACTCCATTCATGCGCTTCCACATTGCATCGAATGCCGAATAATTCTTCCCATTGTTTCTTGATGAGGTGAGCTGTTTTGCTGCGGATCTCTCCGGCGGTTTGGATCATCGTGACGACTGGAAAATCTTCTCGCTTGATGCCCATTTCATCTAGGGCTTCTTGGAACAGAAGACGAGCCAAGTCGGCATCGCCATCTGAAATTCCTTGGTCCCGCAAAAGGGTATGAGCAAAAGGAAGAGGGGTGACGGCAGCAGAGCCCTCATAGCTTAGCTCTTTAATGAGCATTTTTCGATTTACGCCATAGGCAAATGCGCGTCTTAATTTGGGATTTGTAAAGGGAAAGCGCCTGACATTAAAGACACACCAGAAAATACGTGGCGTGGAAGTTGTTTCGATCTTATCGGCTCCAGAAGCCCTGGTTGCGTCCCATGGACACAAAGGCCGACCAAACCAATCGATCTCATCATTAGCAAACATTTGAAGCGAAGTATAACTGTTATTTTGCGTGAAGAGCACCTGATCTAATTCTATTGTTTTTTCATTCCAAAAGAATGGATTTTTAACGAGCTCATAACCGCGAGTCGTACTTCTTTTTTTCAACTGAAATGGCCCATTACAGACAAACCCCTTGCCCTCCTCTCCGGCCCAGTTGGGATGGATCTTATCAATGCGGTGGTTGACGGGAGCATAGAGAGTAAACGCTGTGAGCTCTAAAAAATAGGGAGTGGGATGTTCGAGTTGAACCTGTAGGGTCCGATCATCAATGACACTGACGCCAATATCATTAATGGGCACTTTCCCCTCTCGCGCCAGTCGTGCGTTTTTAATCGGATAAAAAAGATAAGCAAAGGGAGTAGAAAAGTTTGGGGAGAGGATTTTTTTCCAAGCATATTCGAAATCGTA
>JBIOJU010000184.1:0-3226 GCA_044451165.1 Chlamydiales bacterium
AATGACACTGACGCCAATATCATTAATGGGCACTTTCCCCTCTCGCGCCAGTCGTGCGTTTTTAATCGGATAAAAAAGATAAGCAAAGGGAGTAGAAAAGTTTGGGGAGAGGATTTTTTTCCAAGCATATTCGAAATCGTAAGCTGTCACACGGTCTCCATTTGACCAGAAGCTATCGCGCAGTTTGAAGGTATAGGATGTGTGATCTGAGGATACCTGTAGAGATTTTGCAACAGCATAGCCTGGCACTCCTTCCTTATCGAGACGCATCAGACCATCAAATAGCAGTTCAATCACTCGTTTAGAATCTTCATCTCCTCCAATTCTTGGATCAAGCGAAATGGGAAAATAGGGAGAACTAAGCCTTAAAACTTTTAAACTACTCAGCTTCTCCTGCCAGGCAAGGATTGCGTTCCTCACAGCTTTTATAAACTCCCCCTGTTCATTGCTATCTGGACAGTCATAAATAAATCCTGTGCAATAGGATCCTTGAATATCGACATGGGTAGCACAGAGCGCTTTGGGGAAAATTTCAAGTGCATTTAATGCGCGCTGCACATAGTCGCGATAGGAGGGCTCTTTTGTGCGCAAAAGTAGAAAAATGGTCTCCTTTTTCTGTTCCCCTTTTAACACGTAACTATCGCGCTTAGGCAGCTCAGCAGTTACGCTGTCTAACAAAAGGCGAAACAAGGTGTGGAGATGCGTGATGGGCAGTGTGGCTTGCATCTCAATAGGGGTCAATGCATAGAAAAAGTCTTCAAGTAGATCTGGATGACGCTGTGCAATTTCTGGAAACGCGTTTTTCATCTCGGCAAACTGTTCGACCTGCTGGAGAATCATACCACCATTGTAGTCCCGCACTTCGCCAACTGCCTCTTGCAAAATACGGATGACCGCATGCCGAGCAAGATAAAAATTGACCGATGAGTCTGCTCGCAAGAGGGTGTGGTCTTTGGGAATACGCAAACGAAAAGTGCTCGCCTCTTTGGGGTACTGTTTTCTGAGGTATCCTACAATCTGTGTCCGATCGAGGATAAACTCGATAGGCGATTCGATTTTGTCAAAGAGAAGATCGAGTGGTTTTGTTTGCTTGCCAAGCGGTCTTACCATGATGACGGTAAAGATTAGATCGTGGACCGACTGCTGCTCGAAGGAGATCATCACTTGTGGAAGGTCTGAAAGGTATTTGAGCTCTTGGCTTAAGATCAGAATATTTTTCATGATCTCTTCTTCGTTTCTAACCATGAAGATGGAAGGAATGAGCTTTTCGACACTTGCGTTGAGCTCATTTGGAAGAAGCTTTTTGAGGAGTCCTTTTTCCTTTGAAGTGATGGGCTCGGCATCTCTTTTTTCGATCTCTACGTAGAGAGTGCGAATGGAGTCTTGGGTGGATTGAAAAACATAGTAGGAGCCTTTCACTGCCTGTGCTCCAGGGATAATTTTTTGCACGGCAAGAAGAACGTGCTTCTCATCGAAAAACTCATATCGATCGAGCAGACAAATGCTAATCATAAGACCCATGACGGCCTTCGTTCCGAAAAGAAAATGCAGGCGTGTGGGCGCCACTCGAAGCTGAAGATGCCTTTCTTCTGGAAAAAGACCCATCGCTCGCATGATGATTTTGCGCGTCATGTGATGAGAAGCAAGGATTTTCGCAAGGTGTCTAGGAGACCTGCTGTCTAAAAATTCTTTCGTCACTAAAGCGAGCATCCTTTTGGCTTCTGTGAAAATTCCTCGATCAACAATATGTGGATGCTTTTGGAGAAGCCGCACTAGATCTTGATAGATGAGACTGCTTTTAAAATCCTGTGAAAGGTTCTTTGCTTCCAAGAAATTGTGAGCAAAAAAGCGTGTTTTCACTACCTGTGCGATCTCTTTTGTGAGTAGAGGTGCTCTCTGTTGGAAAAGGCTTAGCTGTGCTGAATCTTCAACGAGAATCTGAATGTTGATGAAGAGAAGGCTCTCGTGTGAAAAATTTTCAAAATGGAAATAGAGGTGTTGGAACGAGAGAATTGGGATTTCTTTATCTGGAATCAATTGATTTCTAATAAGTTTTAAGAGAAGAGTTTCTGTGTGTTGCAGTTTAGAACCCGCACATAGTATCAAAAGAGACAAGAGCGACGGGCTGGTTTCAGGAAAAGTCCATTTGACAAGAGGAAGTGCCTCTTGAATCCAGGTGAGCACATCCTTCTCATCCTCAAAGAAGAGCTCATCTGGCATAAGACTGATAAGAATCTCCTCACAATTTTTAATGTAAGAGGCAAGCGCTTCCGACTCGGTCACATTCCCAAATTGCGGGAGAAGCTTCCAGCGTAAGCAGCGTGCTGTGTTGTGAGAAGAGATCAAAAAATTTTCTTCTATTCTATCTTTCATCCTAAGTCACTTTAAGAGATCAAAAAGATTTAATTAAATAGTTATTTAGCATAGAGTCTCTGTTTATGAAACGTGAACTCCTCTTGTTTGTGATATTTCTATGCTCTGCATGCTCAAGCAAAACAAAAGAAAAGGAGAAGAAAGCGTTGTTACCCATTAGCATGTGTTCCGAGGTGCGCTCTCTTGATCCTAGCGTGGGCATCGATAGCGCCTCGCAGGTGATCATCAAAATGCTATTCGAGGGTCTTGTTTCTTTAGACCTCACTGGGACCCTTGTTCCAGCAGCAGCGGAACGATACGAAGTCTCCCCCGATCTTAAAACCTACACCTTCTTTTTGCGCGATAGTAGGTGGTCTAACGGCTCCCCAGTTACTGCGCATGACTTCGAGTATTCTTGGAAGAGAGTCATTACTGGAGGCGCAAAAGGAACGGCTGTGCACAACTGCTACCCCATTAAAAATGTGCAAGAGTATGCGAAAAGAAAAAAATCCATTGATGAGATAGGCGTTAAGGCGCTCGATGACAAAACTCTACTGGTAGAGCTGGAACGCCCTACACCCTATTTTTTAGAAGTGATCTCGACCTCATCTTTTTTTCCTGTGAGCGCGGAAACTGATAAAAAATCTCCCGGCTGGATGCGCGAATCTGGCAAGGGTTTTGTCTGCAACGGCCCCTTTGTTTTGGACAAACACAAGCAAAATGACGAACTCATCGTGCTCAAAAATCCCTACTACTGGGACAGAGCCCACGTCAAACTCCCAGGCATAAAAGTTGCAATCATTGAAGAGGGGCTGACTCAACTTCACATGTATGAAAAAGATGAGCTCACTTGGGCTGGAAAACCACTCACACG
>JBIOJU010000185.1:0-3220 GCA_044451165.1 Chlamydiales bacterium
CTTCTGCTCGGTGCTCTCGGTGTGCTCGGTGGTTTAAGAATGGATTTGTGCACAATGCCTACATTTGAATTAGTATTAATTTTAAAATTCAGAATACTTTAAAATAAATTTTTTATTTAACGAAACTGTTCAAATAAAACAATTATTGGGGTTCTGGTTTAAAGAAAATTCGTCTATAATTTTAAGGAAATTAGGAGGCCGTGATGTCAATTGTTTCTAGAGCAAATGCAGCGCAATCCCCTGTACCAGCTGGCGTGCCAGCTAACCCAGCCGACCGCCCACCCGCGCCACGCGGGGTTGGAAATCGCCCCAGCGGCCTTGCAAGTGCCGCAAATCGCAGCGAAAACTGCTTCGCAAGCCTTTGGAACTTTGTGCGTCCCTACCTAGAATCTCTCTGGAATCTGCTGCGCCGTTTGTTCGTGGATGAGAGACCCGCGCCGCCGGCAGGTAGGCTCCAAGGGGTGCATCTAGCTCAGAGCCCAGCAGAGTCGACAGAAGCCGCTCGGCCGTTACAAAATTTAGTCAGCCCTCTTGGCCGCTTCAAACAACAAATAAACGAGACTTTTAATGATGACTACTTTCGAGCGTACTTTGGGACGCTAAAGTGGCCCTATGCAATGCATGTTAACATCAGAATTTACAATGGCCCAAGCAACGGAAGCGATGGAAAACCCCTTGTTAGCGAGTTCAACACAATCCATAATGGGGGATCATTTACACCCGCTCGGATACTCGAATTTCTTAAAGATTTTGAGTATCAGCTGAAGCGAAATCCCCAATCGATCAATTTAGACAATTCGGAAAGTGTAAGACTCGGTATTCTTTTTTGTGCCCAGAAGCATTGTACGCATAATACTTATGTCGTACGATTCGTCAACCAGACCTTCGACTGGGATCCTTCTGGTGTCATCCCCACGACTGAAGCACCCGATCAAGAGATGGGCCTGAGTAGCCAGGGTGTCAGAGATAGGATTGCGCGCGAACTGCGTATTCAGAGCGGCGCCGTAGTCTAAGCAACAACTTTAACGATTTTTAGAAAGGGAATATATGCATCCAGCAAACTTATCCAATGAACGCCCAGCAGCCGTACAACCTCTTCAGGGTTCTGCACCCATACCGCAAGCTGTAGCCCAGCCCGCCCCCAGAGTGGATTCGATCGAATCCCATCCAGCATCAAATGCGGGATCTATTGCTAGCGCAGGATTACGTGGTCTCGGTAATTTACTGCTCGGCGCTGGCTTAGCTATCGTTTCGGCAGTCGTTGCTCTAGTTGCTGGCCTCTGCATCTGCATCGGGAATCTTCTTCAGCGACTTTCCGGAACACGACCTGCACAACAGCAAGCTGATCCGTTTGCGCATATCCGCGAGCAAATTATCTCATGGATGCCTAATAGTAGCGGGGGCATCTTTGAACAGTTCCAATTTCCCTGCAAATTCTTTGCCGTTGTCAAAATCTATCCGCCAGTCCCCTCGCAAGCGTCACCCATCGAATTCCGTCTGCGTAAACGTTACGAGAGCAGAGAAGAAGCGGAACATGAGAATACATATACTGATGATATCGCGCATTTTGCAGCCGAAGTGCTAGGCGCTTGTAGAATGGGAAACTTCACAAGGCAAAATAGAGTAGAAATGGTTCTCATTGCAACGCACAAAGAGGATGCAAACAATTGGCACTTCGCCTCAACAGACCGTCAGTTCCCTTCTTCTTTTGGTGCCGGAGGCAATTCCTCAAGTGGCATCTGTGACAGATCCGTTTTTGAGAGAATGATATTGCCCACAATACGCGGCCTCGACCCATCGATGCTTAACGAGATCCTTCACGATCCGGCCGAACCGCGAGAAGCACCAGCGCCCATCCCTGGGGAGTAGCGCAGTCTAACCGCTACGGTGATCCTAAAGAGGCAATTGCACAATTCGCTTGCCCGGAAAAATCTAGCGTTCTTCTACATGCTGAACAAGAGAAACGATGGAATGATACAACGATAACAACGATCGGAAGAGCAAGCAGTGAAAAGACACTTCTATGTGACTATTTTGCATGCATTTGCGGAAAAGTCCTGACTTTTCCGCAAAGCGCTGCAGAAAAGTCAAGTTCCGTCTTTCTTATCTGTGCTGTGATCATCCGCATCCTCTTCGGGAGCGAGTGTGGCAAGAAAAGCGGGAAGATGATTCAACAACAAGGGACTTTTGCGAAGCTCTCGGAACACAAGATCGCCAATCACTTGCAAAAGAAGTCGTATAGGTTTCGGGAGTTTATCGCGCTCCTGGTCAAACTCCTCTGGAGACGTTTTTTCGAGAATTGCATTTAGTTTATTCACGAGCTCTTGAGAGGCGTTAATCTCTTTTATCGCCTGGCTTAAGTTTGGATCATTCATTTTTTCTTGCAGCTTGTCTACCGTGCTCGGCTCAACTACTCGCACTACTTGGACATAGTCATTTATCTCTTGATCGAAGATCTCCTCGGCTTCACGCACTTCACCTCTAAAAAAGTCAGGAAATTCATCACTTCTAAAAAAACGAAAATCTTTGCACAAATAATATGCAAACGCCCTCAAAAGAAGAAAGGTCATGGCTTTAGGCTCCATCTCTCTTAAACCTTGGCGGAGTTTCGGGTGCGACTGGTTGACAATATTTGCAATAAACATCTTTCCATCAGGTCTTGCTAATGCAAGGCCACAAGAAGCGCCAGAGGCCTTGGGCAAGATCTTGATCTCAAGCACAGGAAGAGGCTCTCCTGGATTTGTACCAATTGCTTCAATCACATTGAAATAGAGCGTTTGCCAATTATCACTGAGAGACCAACAAAATCCTAAAGGGTTCCGTCTGGCTAGAATTACAGATAACTTTAGCTCTTTGTCTCCCTTCTCCTTCAGCATTTTTAACTCATCTGCGTCCAGATCATAAATCATGAATGACTGATTGTTTGGAAGGCAAAGTGAAGAGCGGCGTGCCATGATCATCATGTCACCTAACAGGTCCAAATTTACAAGGAGATCACCCCGTGTTTTTGCACACACAAATCCTGTCTCTGAAGAAAGGAGAAGTTCTTGGTTCGTGATGGATGTAGATATGTGGATCTCGTATTTGTTCAGTGGGTCTAGCAAGACCCACTGTGTAATATGAAAAATTTAGGTGAATATTCTGCATCATGCTAAACTGCAAGAGCATGCATGCAACGTACGAAGACCTTCTCTCAGAAATACGCTCTCTTCGAAATGAA
>JBIOJU010000186.1:0-3209 GCA_044451165.1 Chlamydiales bacterium
ACCTTCTCTCCTTTGATAGGATGGGTGCGTTTGAAAGTGTGATCGTGGTGTTCAAAGGCAACGCTCACGCCATACCTCTCAAAAAGTGGCGACCAGTGGCGCCTGACCTCACGATTTCTTTTGCTTTTGGGAGAGGTTGAGGAAGGATACGCGCCAACATGGTACACAGCCATTTTTTGCTTTTGTGCACGTCTGTTCTGAAGAGCACGCTCTAACCATTGAGTTTGTGCTCCGGCAATAGGATAAGTATACCCAGTATCGAGTAGTAGAAGGGAGAGCTCTCTTCCGAAATCTAACGTTCGATAGGGAATAGAGGGCTCAGGAAAGGCGAACAGTTCATAAAAAAGCATTTTTTTGCGGTCAGGATGAACAGGGTGTCGAGGAACATCATGATTACCGAGAATGACAACCAGGGGAATGAGCCTCCCATCGCTCGTGACCATCTGCTCTTTCCACTGTCTGAAAAAGGTTTGCCAGCGTCTCATCTCAAAATAGCGTCCTTTAAGAAATACGCTATGGTTACAGGCATATGCGATATCGCCTCCTATGACGACAAAATCGGGATCCATTTTTGCAACGCGCGCGTTCATTTTTTTTAAGAGAAAGGTGTCGTTCTCATACACATCGCCCCCCACTACAAAATGCATCGGCTTCATGCCATTCTCTGGCATCGTTTTAAAGCGGTAGACTTTTGGGAGACTCGCGAGACGAAAGATATACATAGTGTCGGGAAGGAGCTGCTCAAGTTCGATAGTGTGGACAAAAAGTTTCTCCCACCAAAGTGTTGCTTGCGTAATAGCATGGGCCGTGCCACTTGCCTTCGACCAGCTATTTTCTCCTTCTTTCTGGTAGAAAATCTCACCATTTTTCTCCGAGCTGTGCCACTGGATTGTCATCGTGCTTGTTGGATCATGCATCCAAGTAAGATAAAGGGCAGATGGTTGCGTTTCTGCTCTGTAAAAAAAGAAAAAGCCTGATGAGATGAGAAGTAGGAGGAAAAGTATCTTTTTCATTGCATCAGAGGAAGTTCCTCAATTGTCTTCCCCTCTCGATCGATCGATTTAACAGAGCAGCCACTCTTGTCGATCTTGACCATCCAGAAACAGTTGATCTGTGCGGACCGCGCAAGATACCAGTAGTCGGCTGGTGTTTTGGGCTTGCGCGGAGAGACTCCCCATGAGCCATCGCCTAGATATACAATCCCCTCAGGGTCGATTTTTCCTTCCTTAATCGGATGGGTCCGTTTGTAGGCATGGTTGTGATGCTCAAACGCGAGCTTCACATGGTGGCGTTCAAAAAGCGGCACCCACTCCTGGCGGATAAGAGCGGCGACCCGGCTATCGTAGCGATAGACGGAAGGATAGGCCGCAACATGGTATGCTGCTAATTTATAAAGAGACGTACTGCTCGCAAGCGATCCATCCAGCCACGCTTTTTGCCTTCCCTCGATGGATTCTAGATGTCCGGTATCAAGACAGAAAAGAGCGAGGTAATTTCCAAAGTCAAAAGAGCGATAAGAAGAGGCGTTCGGAAGGGCAAAAAGAGAATAAAACATGTTTTGTGGCGAATGTCCTTTGACATCGTGGTTTCCTACGATAACCACCATCGGGATGAGACGCCCATCAGGTGCGACCATCTCTTTTTTCCATTCTTGAAAAAAAGTTTGCCAGCGTCTACTCTCCCAATCTTTTCCCTTAAAAAGACTCTTGTGACCATTGGTATAGGCAATATCTCCCCCTACGACCACAAAATCGAGATCTTTTCGCGCCATCTGCTTATTGATTTTACGTAAGGGATAGAGGTAAAAATAGGCGTCCCCGGCAACAGCAAATTGCAAGGGGCGGTCGAGTATTCTCGGACAGGTGCGAAATTTATAAGGCTTGTTCCTTTGTCCAAAATGGAAATAGTAGACAGTGTCAGGTTCAAGCCCGGTCAACTCCACCGTGTGTACAAGCACGCTGCTTTTTCTTAAACGGATAGCCGTCCCTGTTTCTTTTTTCCACTCCTTTTCCCCGTCGCGCTGATAGGAGACCTGCATCTCCTTTTTTTTCAAAGTCGTATGCCACTGAATGACCATCGTGCTTGTCGGGTCCCCCTTCCAACTGAGATAGAGGGCAGAGGGGTCTCCGAAGGCAGGAAATGTGACTAAAATGAGGAGAAGTAGGGCCAGTTTTCGCATCCCCTCTTTTATGAAGAAGAAGCCCCTAATTTTCAAGAACTTAGGATGCAAAGCAATAATTTGACTTTAATTATATAAATTATTATAATTATTTCTTATTAATGCATAAATCATAATAATTAAGGAAATTATGTCTTCAATCGGAAAATTAATTAGTAGTGTTGTAATTCCTGATGGCCAGGGTTTTCGAAAGCGCGACTTTAAAAACGCTACGAATGACCTTCTCAAGGCCCTGCACCTACCTGTTACAAAAGAGCACACCCTCAATATCGTGAGAGTACACGGCAATAGACTGGCTCTTGCCTTCGATCGTGGTGAAGCACAAGCGGTAACTAATCCAGATGTCCAAAGATGCTGCGAAACAATTTTGGGCATCGCAGATCGATTCATTCAACCTCGCGTCGCAACCCAAAGAGGTGTTCGCCAGCCTGCCAGCGATAGAGAACCTGTAGCCGCTGCTCCTCCTGCTGTCAGCAGAGACTCGGCTCGGTCCTCACCTGGGAGTCCACAAGATCCTCGTGAACGTCGCTTTAGCCAATCCTCTGTAGAAAGTGGAGCATCTAGTGAATCTGAAAGTAACCAGGTGAATGAAAATCTACTTTTAAGACTAAACAGCGAGGGACATATTGCGCCCCTTGAGAGAGATCGAGACATAGACGCGCAGCTTGAATTGATAAGCGAACAGAGTGCAAAAATAGCGCGTTTGCAAAATGAATTAGAAAGGGTTGAGGCTAAATGGAAACAAGCGAGGGACGCGCGAAGCTCAGATTGGGAATCTGCAAAACTCCGAGATGATGCTCACATAAACGAAATTGCGATACTTAGAGACCAGCTCCGAGAAATGGGTCTGCAACTGGACGAGCACGCACCTCTTGCATCACAAAATGAAGAGCTCCAGGCGCAACTTTTCCAAAAAGATCAAGAACTTCAGATCTTAAAATTCACCTACACAGTCGAAAAAGCCCTTCAGGCAAGCCAAATGCAAAGGCTCACAAAGCGCTGGGAAAACTTAGTCCAGAGCGTTGATGCG
>JBIOJU010000187.1:0-3202 GCA_044451165.1 Chlamydiales bacterium
ACGCTTTCAAGCTCATCTAAATGGAGAAAAAGGAGCACGCTTTTTCCGATTTTCTAGACCTCGCGTTATCCTCTTCCGCGAAAAGCAACCCAACCGTTCGAAAGCAACGAAACGAGAAATTGCCATCAAAAAAATGAGTCGTTCGGAAAAGCTTGCTCTTATCCATTAGAAATTTTTTACGACTGTTGGCTTTGTTGTACAATTCAATTCTCACCACCGAAGTGGCACTAACCGCACGGGGGCGGGAAGATTTTCACCACCGAGCACTCCGAGAGCACCGAGAGGAAGAGAATAGCAGGATCGTAGAATGACCAGGATAGGCAAGAGAGAGGCTTGCATTTTTTCTTCCCATTCTGGTCATCCTGTTATTATTTTCTTCCTCTTCTCGGTGCTTTCGGTGTGCTCGGTGGTTGTTTTTTCCGATTTATGCAATAACGCCAAGACAGTTTGTGAATAATTGCCCAAGAATGTATTGCATTAATTATGCCACCCAAACTTTCCGCTCACTTTCAAACACGGCTCCCCTCCCCCATCCGGCTTTCGCAGATCGAATTTTTGAAGCGAGCAGATGATCTCATTGCAATCAATACCGCAATTGGAAATGTCTCCCTCCCCATGTACCCTGCCATGGCGGAGCGAATGTTTGCACTTGGACATGCCAAGAGCCCCTTTCATGACGGAGTGGTGAAATATTCCACAACTGTTGGAGAAACCGAAACAAATCAAGCGTTTTTACACCTGATCGAGTGTAGCGGCTGTTCTACACGTGGACTCTATAGCCAGATCACCGACGGCGGAAGCCACGCGATGGAGCTTGTGATTCTCGGTGTGTGCGGACCAGCTGGCTCCTCCCAAAAACCCCTTCTACTCATCGACCCCACCTATTCCAACTATGTCTCCATGGCCGAACGAACGGGGCGTCCGACTGTAGCCGTCACGCGCCACCTGGAGAAAGATGGCACGTTCACACTGCCAACGCTTGCCTCCATCGAAAAGGTGATCCAAGAAAAAGATCCTGGCGCTCTGCTCGTCATTCCGTATGACAACCCCACTGGACAATTTTTTCCGCAAAAGACACTCGAGGAATTGGGAAAGTTGTGCGTCAAACACAACTTGTGGCTCATCAGCGATGAGGCGTATCGCGAGGTTTTCTATACACACGACCCTGCAAGTAGCGTCTGGGCGCTCACAGAAAAAAGCGTACCGGGAATTACTGGAAGGCGCATCAGCATAGAGTCTGCTTCAAAAATTTGGAACGCATGTGGACTTCGCATTGGCGCACTTATCACAGATAATCTGGAGTTTCATGAGAAGGCCGTTGCAGAAAACACTGCCAACCTATGTGCCAATGTGATCGGACAGTATATCTTCGGCGCATTGTTGCACGAGCCACAAGAGAAACTTCACGCCTGGTTTAAACAACAGAGAAACTACTATCAGAAAATGTCCAAAGAAGTAACGGCCGCGCTAAAAAAAGAGTTGCCTGGTCTCATCGTTTCCATACCAGATGCAGCCCTTTACACAGTGGTCGATGTGCGCGAAATATTTGGCACAGATTTTGACGCAGAAGATTTTGTCATGTTCTGCGCGCAAAAAGGGGGCGTTTCCATAAACGGTGTTAAAACCACCCTCTTGGTTGCGCCTATGTCCGGTTTCTACTCCTCACGGCCTGGAGAGCTCAACCCTGGCAAAACACAGATGCGGATCGCCTACGTCGAGCCGCCCGAGGTAATGCAAGAAGTTCCCCATCTATTCGCAGAACTCTTGCGAAATTATCAACAGGCCACTCGATAGACTATTTCCAGGTAATGAGGCTCACCCAGCATGGAGCTTGCTCGCGTGTGAGATTAATCATAATGTAATCTTCTCCTCGAGAAAAGATGCTCTTGTTGATGATCACACGATCGCCAGGCTGCCAATGTTGTGTCGTCACAGACCCCAGCCATCCGACGGCCCATTCCGATGCGTCATTCGTCACAATCGCATACCCATTCTCATCGATGCTATCAATGCAATAAGCTGTATTCGAAATGCAGCTCGTGTCTAGTTCCACATGGAAAAGAAGTGGACTTTGTACACTTCTTAAAGCAAACTCTCCATTTTCAAGATCAAATTGGATGCGGATATCATCCCCGAGATTCCAATTTTCAGAAATTTCCAAGGCAGCTTCATCTACCGTTTTATCTTTGATGATCCACTGCGATCCATCGCTAAGCTGAATTGTCGCATAGGGATAATTTGTGACTGTTCCACCCTGATAAGTTGCGGGAAATTCTGTCTTCTCACTACCAATCGAGAAAAAGAACTCTTCCGGCATCTCCTGATCACCACCCGCATGTGAGACTAGAGGTGCAAGTGCGAGAAGTGCAAATACCATTCTGGATAATAACATAAGTTTCTCCTCTTAAGTTTGGCTAAAGAAGAAAAAATGTAACCGAACAATCTAAATTTTCTCTAGAAAAACTTATTTTGCGCGCAATGTTCCCATGAATTGGCTTTGTTGCATAAATCCATTCTTAAACCACCGAGCACACCGAAAGCACCGAGCAGAAGGAGAGGGAAATTGCAGAATGACAGAATGACCACGCTGGTCATCCTATTATTTGTTCTTCATCTCGGTGTTCTCGGTGCGCTCGGTGTTTATTTTTTCAGATTTATGCAACAACGCCCCATGAATAGGCAACGCTATGAAGCGAGCCGGTAAGAAACATGATATGAAGGATAAATAACGATGCGAATGATAAAAATATTTCGGCTGAAATTTTCCACTCATTCCACATCATCATGTCATTAACTTATCCTTCATATCATGGTATCTTGTCGCTCGGAGATGTGGATCACCCGCTCGAATTAAATAGCCGTTCAATTTCTCCTAGACTTTTCTGCTTGGTCTCAGGGAGTTTAAAAAAGAAAAGGATCAGGGCTAATAGGCAAAAAAAGGCGTAAATCATAAAAGTGCCTTCGATGCTTAACGCCTTCATCATTGGAAGAAAAGAGATCGCGATCAGATAGTTGATGACCCATCCCATCGCGCCCATCAATGTCATTGCATGCGCTCGCACCTTCAGCGGACTAATTTCATTGATCACGATAGGGGGAATGGGACCTACCCCAAGGGCAAAAAAGGCGATGTAGAGCAAAATACACGTGATCGAAAGGGTGTCGAGCCATGGTGGTTGAAAAAAGCCGACAAGAGCAATAA
>JBIOJU010000188.1:0-3199 GCA_044451165.1 Chlamydiales bacterium
ATTTTCTGTCCGTCCACTTGCTTCTTCTGTCCATTGCTCAATGATATGTCCTTCAACGTCACAAATTTGAACTTGTGAGACATCCCCTTCTGTTGTTCTTTCTAAAAAACCCAGCGCATCATAAGAGAAGGTCTTTTTCCTTTCTTCTGCCTCTTCTGCAATTTTTCGACCCGCTCCATCATAGATGTATCGAGTCGTGAGGCCGCGCACATTCGTATGAGACAACAGATGGAAGGTGTTGTATTCCCAAATTTCTCTACTTAGGATTTCTCCGGACTGGGAAATCATTGTTTTTGAGGTCATTCGCTGAAAGAGATCGTATGTATAATGAACTTCGGTATCATCTGCGTAGATCGTCTGGCTCAACGTTCCGTTTTTGTTGTAAGTATGTCGGTTTTTCGTGCCATCAGCCTGTATAATTTCGATCGGTTTTCTAAGGGAGTTATAGAGTGTTTGGGTGGTTGCACCCGACGCGATGGTGGTCGATGCGAGATTGCCTTGAATGTCATAGGTAAAGCGAGCAATAGGTGTATAAATCTCTCCTTGCTCATCTTTTGCTCTTGGAAATTCTGTGCTTAGACAATGGCCGAATACATCGTAAGTTTGATGTGTTTCATTTCCTCTAGCATCCACTTGGGTGAGCAACCTGCCTTTGATGTCATAGATGGACGTACAGATTTTTTCTGCCCCTGTGACATCTCTTTCAGTAGATGTAACTGGACGGCCTCCCGCATCATAGGTGTAAATCTTGTATGGAGATCCGACTTCTTTTGTTTCTAAAAGTTTTCCGAATGGATCGTAGCGATAAATATTCGCCTTCCCAAGCGGGGTTGTTTTGCGCACGACGCGCCCTTGTTCATATTCGGTCAAAATTGTGTATCGATGCGTGTTAGTATCATCATATACAGCTTCTTCGCTAACACGATTTTCAGATGAATAGGACAATTCCACTTTTTTCAATAAAATTTCCGATCCTGTGTCCAGGTCGACATAAAATTCGCTCGCAATTTTCGGAAGACAAGAAGTGGGATCACGCGTGTAGCGTTTGACGTGCCGTTCACTCACGTTCGTTAATTCATATGGTTGGCTAGAACTTCCATCATCGACAATTTCTGTAACGAGAAGATGGTCTGCATCATATTCAAAAAATTCCCGTTTTATGATTCGGTCTTTCCAGTAGGTCAATTTTCCTGTGAGAAGGTCTGTTTCTGGTAGATAATAAAAGCGGGTGGTCGGCCCCTCTTCCTCTTCTTCGGAGAGAGGAAGGTTAAAGCGTGGATCAAAAGAAAAATGCTTATGTAAACTTTCAGCGCCATCGAGAGTGTAGTCGCTGGTCAGGGAAAAACGCTCTTTAGCATTTCCGCTTAAATTTCCCCACAGGGTCTCGTTGGTCACATTACCTGAGGCATCATAGGCAAATGTCTTGGCGAAGACGACCGCGCCTTGAGAGTCGAGTTTGGCTTTGCAGCGGAGTCGACCGTCTCGCCAAACAAATTTTGTGGAAGAAGCAAGAGCTTGCTTTGCGTCATAAGCATCGATTTGAGTGATCTTCTCCCCATCGTGAAAGTAACGCGTTAATATCCCATCAGCATCGCGCACATCTGTAAATTTAGAGCCTTTGTCATAAGAGAAACGCCCAATACAAACTATCTCTCCATTTGGGCCAAGGGGTGCTTCCAGAGTCGAAACTTTATCAATGTGATACTTCTTTTTTTGTGGTTTTATTGCACATTTTTCCTCTTCTTTTTTGTCTTGGGGAAGATAGTATCCAACTTTAAACTGCATTTTGCCATTCCAATGCAAACTTTCTACCCGTGCACCAGTTCCTTTCCTTCCAGGCGTATACTGCGTAACTTCTTCTGGACGATGTGAGCTTTTAATGTGACAGAGATAATCGCGCATTTTGAATTCTAACGCCTGGTAGTCAAAATGTTTTCCATCCGATGTTGATGTTTTGAAATGAAAAGGAGTCTTGCTGCGGCACGTATCAAAGCGTATCCATGCGAATGTTTTCGTTTCGGCATGGTTTCCGATACAGATGTATTCGAGATGTTTTTTTTCGCCTGCATACTTGTAGTGAATTTGGTGTTTTGAAGGCAGCCTTTCACGAATTAAGCGATAGTAGTGGCTTGTTGGTGTATTTTCAGAGGGAGGAATTGCGAAAATTTTTTTCCCTTTATACAGACGCGAGCCACCGTCAGGTAAAAAAAGCGTTGCCTCTCCCTGTTTCATATTCAAATAAAGTAAATTATTCTGCGGATTGGTCCGCGCGCTTAAAATACCTGAGCACTGTCCTCCGCTTATTTGAGGTTTGAGATAGATATTTCCATTTTCCCCATCGTGACTGTAAGAATAGACAAGAAAATTACCGCTTTGTTCAGAAAGAAAAACTGTTGTTTTCTGAATGTCTTGACCGAGTTCGATGAGTAGATTGGCATGAGGAAAAAAACTCCAGCCTCCTTGAATCAATACGCTTTGGCGTAAATCTTTTAGCATTAGGTCGATTGCGCCATGACCATATTTCCAACGTTCAAGGGCGCCGGAGCTTGAGTAGGTGCGAAAGAGGGGAATCGATTTTGCGCCTTGTACGACGCCGTCTTGAAGGCAGAGGTTGAGATTGCCGCTGATGACATTGACATGGTGAAAGAGCGCGGGGTCTTCATCATCGGAAAAAAGATGATCCCATTCTGCGTGTGCAGTGGCGCTTAAGAACAGAAAGAAAAGAAAAACTGCGCGCATAAATTTCTTTGCAAGAAATCATACAAGCATAAAAATTTTCGTCAACAGCCAATGATGTGAAGAGGTGCTGGAGCGTTGGGCATATGCGCACTGGTGTTACCAGTAAATTCTTTATCTCGGTGAAGACAATAAGACGAGTCATTGCTGTGCAGTGAGCGGTCAAAAAAACATGATATGAAGGATAGGCAATGATGTGAATGCTAGAAACAATGTGTCGATTGAAATTCCTACGTATTTATCATCCTTTATATCATTGTTTATCTTCATATCATGTTATCTTGTCGCTCGGGAATGCTGGTGTTTGCAGGTGTGCACAATCTTTCTTTTGGGTTTGGAGGAATTTGCTTGCTTGAGTTAAACAAAAAATGTAAAAGCATGGAAAAAGTCGAACAGATTACTATTCAAATATGCTCAATTTTCGAAAGCTGAAACAAGATTTTGCATCAGGCATCGTCAAAGA
>JBIOJU010000189.1:0-3197 GCA_044451165.1 Chlamydiales bacterium
CGTCTCCTCCTGGTGGTCCTCCCACTTTCCCCCGAGCCAGTAGTAGGGGCGTCCTTCAGGATGAACCCTCTCATCAGGATTTTCGATCCAGTAGCTGCGACCTTGGCTGGCTAGTTTTACTCCTAAAATTTTAGGTGATGTCGGGACGTTTACGTTGAGAAGCGTGCCACGAGGAAGCGGATGGTCAAGCATGTAACGGACAATCGGAAGGACATGCTTTTCCGCTGTCGCGTAATCTGGATGATCGTAATTGTCGCAGGAAAAGGCTATGCCCGGAACATTGCGCAATACTCCTTCGATGACACCGCCGACAGTTCCACTATAGAGCACGTTTCTTCCAGCATTTGAACCGCGATTAATTCCCGAGACAATCAAATCTGGTGGCGAGTCCAATAGGACGCGCATGCCCATGCGGATACAGTCTGCAGGGGTGCCTGAAACCCTCCACGCATGAGTGCCTTTCTCCCATGGTACTTCCTGGATATGCAAAGGATCGCGCAGGGTGATGGCAAGGCCGGATCCAGATTTTTCAGTGGTAGGCGCGACGATGCTAATAGTAAAATCTTTGACAAGGGCTTGCCAAAGGTATTTGATGCCAATTGCATCAATGCCGTCATCGTTTGTGATCAAAACATGTGGTTTTTTTTGCATAAATTTTTCTAATCCTACCCGAAGCGGTAATAACTTCTCACTCTAAATCATTTTTTTAATTTTGAAACCATCAGTATTGCAAAGAGATTGCCAAAGAAACCCGGAATGAGTGGAGGAATTGAAGAGAAGAGGGGCCAGAGTGCGGAAATTAGGCTTCCAACAATAATTCCCGCCCACGCACCTTGCTTCGTAACTTTTTTTGAATAGAGGCAGAGAAGAAGAAGAGGTCCAAAGGAGGCGCCAAGACCAGACCAGGCGTATTGTACCAGGGAATAGATCGTACTAATTTTAAAAAAAGCGATCACGAAAGCAATTAAAGTGACAAGGACAACCCCCAAACGCGAGACGAGAAGCAGCTCTCTTGAAGATGCAATTTTTCTAAAAACCCGCTTGTAAAAATCTTCAGTCAGAGTAGAGCTGAGAACAAGTACCTGGGACCCGATGTTGTTAATGGTAGCTGCCAAAATTCCACAGAGAAAGAAGCCGATGAGTATCGGGTGAAAATTCTCGGTCACCATTAAAATAAAAACCTGTTCTGAATTCTCAATTCCCTGGAAAAAATAGGGAATAGAAACGAGGCCTACAAGTGTTGCTGCAAAGAGAGAAATGGTCATCCAGCTCATGCCGATCCACTTGGATTTATTGGTCTCCTCCACATGCTTGATTCCCATGAATTTTGTAACGATGTGAGGTTGTCCAAAATAACCCAGTCCAAATCCGCAAATAGTCAATAAGATGTTGAGATAATTCTGCGCAGAGAATTCCGGAAACATCGTACCCACAAGATTTTTAGAGGCGATGGCTTGAGAAATCCCAGCAAAACCTCCCACTTTCGGCAGGATGTAGAATGGAACAAAGAGGATCACCGCCATTAAAAAGAGCCCCTGGAAAAGATCTAGCCAGGCAAGCGTGAGATAGCCACCGATGAACACATAAGGCACAACAATTAAAATTCCCAAAAGGATGCCCAGATAGTAGGGAATTCCAAACAGAGTGTCGATCAGGATTCCTAGCCCCACAAAACCAGCAGAGATGTAGATCGTGTAAAAGAAAAGTGAGATGAGTGCCGTAAAAAGACGGATGAGACCCGAAGTATCTGCAAGTCTACTTTCAAAAAATGAGGAGAATGTAAGGCTGCTAAATTTTTCCGTCGCAACGCGAATTTTGGGAGCGACCAGCTGCCAATTTAAGAACATGAAAATAATCAGACCCACACCTGTCCAGGCGCCAGTGTACCCGGTCAAAAAAATTGCTGCTGGATAACCCATAAACATCCAGCTACTCATGTCACTTGCGTGTGCAGCAAGTGCGGTGAGCCAATAGTTTAAAGAGCGGCTGCCAATAAGAAAGTCGGCTGCTGAAAGATGCTTGCGATAGGAAAAAACGCCGATCGCAACCAGTATTCCTAGATAGATGAAGATCGCCGAGAGTTCATAAGCCTGATTTGTCATGGAAAAAGATGATAAGTTCAAAATATTTAAGAGGAAAGAGCTTTTTGAGAGCCATACCTTAATCCAGCCTGAGCGAGATTTTCCCGCGCATTCGGAAAGAGCTCCTCGAGATCGTTGATCAGTTCCTTTGTTTTACTGCGCATCGAATTTTGCCCAACGGGGCATTGGCATACGATTCGTGCAAAGCCATAGAGCTTTGCAAACTCCTTAATCGCGTCCTCTTCGATGTAGATAAGAGGCCGGATGATAGTGACACCATAATCGTGCATCGGAACCTTTGGAAGAAGGGCCGCAAACTCTGCTTTGTGCAGCATGTTCATGAGTAGCGTCTGAATACTATCGTCGCGATGGTGACCGAACGCAATCGAAGTCACGCCAGCCTTTTTTGCCGCTTCAAAAATTAACCTGCGCCTTTCGCGGGAACAGCTGTAACACTCCAGAGACTCTCTTTTCTGAGTGGATTGGCAGGTAATAAAATTAACATCAAGCGCTTCACAAATTTTTGGTAGATACTCATCACCCAGTGAAGCTCCACAAGAAAATTCCCCCTGAACGTGAAATGCATGCATCCGAAAATTTTGAAATCCATGCCCTGAAAGCGCCTTTAACAAAAAAAGGAGGGTTAAACTATCTTTTCCACCACTGAGGGCAACCCCAAGATCAAGAACGCCTTCTAAGAGCGAAAAATCAAAAATCGCTTTACGGCACATGCTCTCCAATTTTTTACCCAGCCCCGTCCATGGCGGTGAAGCGATGGGGACCCCAGCAAGAATATTTAACGCTTTAGATTTATCCATTTTTTTCTTATAGTTTCCTGCGAATTATAAGCATTTATACAGATAGGCTCAAGATGGATAAAGTCGGACGCAACGATCCCTGCCCCTGTGGCTCAGGAAAAAAATACAAAAAATGTTGCGAGGAGAAAACCAAGCACAAGAAGTTTGACGCCCAAATTCTTCCCACTGAAGGCGAAAAGGCAAAAGAAGCTGTGAAAGCCGCTAAACTTTCCTCCGGCTTCTTCCAAAAAACAGTTTTCGCAAAACCCTCCGAACCCAAGCCTCTCCCTCATACCCCTCCCCACGATCACCCTCCCAC
>JBIOJU010000190.1:0-3154 GCA_044451165.1 Chlamydiales bacterium
CCGGCAAGCCGACAGCGCAGGGCAAAGGATTTTTCCATGCCGCCGGAAGCTCTCCTCACTCTCTCGAAGCGGTGCGACAGGGCAAAGTAAAAGGTTTTGAAGTGCGGCTGGTGAAAGAACATGAGTACCTATTTGTCCTGCTTCAAGAAAAAGGAAGATCAACCAGAGAGATTCTTGCAAAAGAGCTGCCTGGACTGATTGCTAGCCTCGATTTTCCCAAAAAAATGCGCTGGGGCAGTTTGGATGTGAGTTACGCCCGGCCCATCCGTTGGCTGGTAGCTCTCTTTGGCAAAGAGGTGATTCCTTTCACTTACGGAGATATCACATCCAATCGCAACACTTTTGGACATGCGCAGCTGAAGCCCGCACGCTTGCCTCTAGCTGAAGCCAAGCTCTATCTTTCCACGCTGAAACGCGGTCGTGTCATGGCGGATATAGAAGAGCGGAAAAAGAGTATTCTGAAACAGCTTGATGCGATCGAAAAGCAGGTGAAGGCGCGCGTGCTCGAAAAAGAGCGTGTTTTATCAGAAGTGTTACACATGGTCGAATGGCCAACACTTACACATGCATCTTTTGACAAAGAGTTCTTGCAGGCGCCTAAAGAGGTGCTGATCTCTGAAATGGTGCACCATCAAAAGTATTTTCCACTTGCAGATAAAAAAGGCCATCTTCTCAATCAGTTTGTCATCACGGCAGATACCACGCCCACAGATCTCATTCGTAAAGGCAATCAGAAAGTTTTATCTGCGCGCCTGAAAGATGGAGTATTCCTCTATGAGCAGGACCTTCAAACTCCTCTCGAGAAATTTAATGAGAAGTTGGCGCTGATGACATTTCAAAAAGAGCTCGGCTCTATGCTGAACAAGGTCATGCGACTCACGCACCATGTGAAAACTCTCAATGCTCAGCTTGCAATTGGAGATGAGAAGAAGCTTCTACGCGCAGCCCTTCTCTCGAAAGCCGACCTTGCATCAGCACTAGTGGGAGAGTTTCCCGAGCTTCAAGGTGTAGCGGGCGAATACTACGCACTCCACCAGAAAGAAGACGCGGAAGTTGCCGCTGCAATTAAAGAACAGTGGATGCCCCGCAATGAAAACGCTCCTCTTCCTGTCACCGCATGCGGCACACTCCTCAGCATGGCGGATAAATTCGATAATCTTCTGAGCTACTATAGCATTGGCCTGAAGCCCACATCCTCTTCCGATCCTTATGCCCTTCGCAGACAGACACTAGGCATCGTGCGGATGTTGATTGATGGAAAACACACGATCGATTTGCAAAAAGTGTTAGAGGAGTGCAGCACACAATTTTCAGGGATAAAAAAACGCGACGAGCTCATCCAAGAAATCCTTCAATTCATCACAAGCCGCGCAAAAGGGGTTTTTGAAGAGTTTGGCTTTAAAAAAGATGAGGTCGATGCTGTCTTACAGGAGAGCTGCCGAGATCCTTTCGATCAATTTTGCAAAGTAGAAGCCCTCCATATCTTTAGAAAGAAAGGCCCTGAGTTTGCAAAACTTTACGAGGTGTACAAGCGCGCAAAGGGACAGCTTGATAGACCCGCCCTGGCACCCTTAAACCATGCGCTACTGCGGGAGCCCGCAGAAAAAGCTCTCATGCAAAAATTAGATACGCTTGAAAAGCATTGGCAAGAGACGCTTGCAGCCAAAGACTACTTGCGCGCATTCGAACAGATCGCAACACTTCAAGTCCCACTTGCTCACCTGTTTGACACGGTAAAAATTTTAAGCGAAGATGCAGAGCTTCGAAACAATCGCATTGCACTCTTGCACAAGGTCTTTGGCTACTTTCAAAAACTTCTCGACTTTAGTAAAATCCAGGAGATGAGGTCTTGAAAACACCCGTAGTAGACTTACATTGCGACCTTCTACTCTACCTGCAGATGCGCGAGGAGCGCACGCCGTTTGATCCTCTCTCTCGCGCCTCTCACGGGCAGATGGAGGAGGGAGGCGTAAAATTACAGACGCTTGCTATTTTCACCTATCCTAAAAAAGGCTCTGTCGAAAGTGCGCGCAAACAGGTCGAGATTTTTACCCAGCTGCCCCAGCGCTATAAAGAGCAGTTTGCTTTTTTTAGTGGAAGCACACCTCTTACTCACACCTCTCAGCTGGTCGAGATCGTTCCTGCATTTGAAAACGCCTCAGGGTTTTGCGAGGAGGAAGAGCCTCTTGAACGGGGACTTGCGCGCCTTCAATACCTGCACGCAACCCTTAAGCGCATTCTCTACATCAGCCTCACATGGGATGGAGAGAACAGGTTTGGAGGAGGAAATGGTACACAGATCGGACTGAAAGATGATGGCAAGCAGCTGTTGCGCTGGATGCACGGAAAAAAGATTGCAGTTGACCTTTCTCACACCTCTGATCAACTTGCTCATGGAATCCTCTCATTTATCGACCAGCACGCGCTCGACATCCCAGTCATTGCCAGTCACTCCAACTTTCGCAGCGTAACAGAAGCTGCCCGCAACCTGCCCGATGAGATCGCAAAAGAAGTGATTCGCAGACAGGGAGTGATCGGGTTCAATTTTTTCAGCCCCTTCCTCGGACAGTCAGACTCGAAAAACATTCTGAAACATCTAGAGCATGGCCTTAAGCTGGGCGCAGAAAAGGCACTCTCATTCGGTGCAGATTTTTTCTGCGATGTTGATTTCCCAAGTATCAAAGAAAAATACAAAACAGACATTTTCTTTTCCGACGACTTTGCAAACTCCTCCAAATATCCTCATGTGCTCGCCATGTTCCAAAGTCAGATGGGTCTCTCTCCCGAGCATCTTAATGCTATCGCTTCAAACAATGCAGAGGCATTCATGAAGAGGATGTGGGGAGATAGTTTTCTCTCAAAGGTCTTGTCAATCCCAGAAACACCCAGAGAGAGCGCCGAAAAAACGGTAACAAAATAAAGAAAAGGAAGCAAAGATCGGCTTTGCCGGCAGGATCGACTCTTTTGGTCAGGGCCCCTACGGGAGTAATGATAAGAATGTTATAACGATTTAATGATAATAAGAAGCTTGCGGCTTGGCCGCATTGGCGCCATGCGCCGAAAATTTTTTATCGTTCTATAATTCTATCTTTTTTATCATTACTCCCGTAGGGGCCTTTCGCAAGCAAGATGTGAATCAAACGATCCCTTAGCC
>JBIOJU010000191.1:0-3139 GCA_044451165.1 Chlamydiales bacterium
AAAACTATCTGATCGAGCAGGCGCTAGCAAAGTGACGAGCGACCACCTCGTACTGTGGAGAAAGCAGGAAACTACCTGCGCTCTTAGGCAGTAGAAGATGAAGAGTGAAACGCAAAGAAAGAAAAAGACACCAAGACACAAAGAAGAAGGAAATACCGACGCCCATTTACAACACGGGCAATGCCATCCCTCATATATTTTTGGCCGAACTTCAACAGAAGACCTAGTCTAACCCCGGTAAACGCGAATATGTAGCTGCGCTTCACGGATTTGACAACTCATCTTCTATGTATTTTTCTTCTCTTCTTTGTGTCTTGGTGTCTTTTTCTCCCTTTGCGTTTAACTCTTCTGTATTTAGTTCGTAATCCACAAGCAACCCTTTGTGATTCAACACCAAGCAGACAAAAGAAGCCGATCTGGTCTATTACGGCATCGTCCTCTTCGGGCCCTGGGATCAAGTGTCTGAGCTCACACGCAAATTCTCATTGTGGAAGTAGCACTTGCACACCCCTGCATGAAGAGACATGTAGGGGATGTTTTAGAAATTTTTTCGTAAATATCAAAAAAATCAAAGTCCGTTAACACTCTCTTCATCACGAATGTGTTTCATCGGTCCGTAGCCGAGCTCTTCGCGGATGGCTGTGGCAAGTGGTTCGACGATGTAGGTGAGCGTAAGATTATAGAGGAAAAGAGGAAGGTTGACGAGGGCTTGCAGCACCATGACACTGAATGAAACTGGTAGGGCCACAAACAAGATAAACGGAATAAAAGGGATCCAGAAAAGAACTTGGAAAATGACGTGACGATTATCTGAAATGATGCAACCCCTCAAAGGAGAGATTAACCTCTCGAAGCCCGTATAAATTGGAATGAAGGAGATTCTAAACCTCTCAAGCCAAAGAGAGAAGGGAATATCTGTCAGCTGAGCGGGGTCGATTCCAAACGTCATTGCTCTAATCTCATCTTCTGTTCTTCTTTCTCCTCCTAAAAACTTCCAAAATTCGCGCCTAAAACTCGTATGCTGCAAGTAGACATGACGCCAAATCCTATCAGGTATCGCGCGGATGCGGCTTCCCCCAATCCAGAGACCTGACAGATGTGGCAGTTCTGCGAGAAATTCGGGGATCACTTCGATCGGGCCTGAAACATCGAGATATTCTAAAGCGCGAAGCTCTCCAACGACGGGAGGAATCTCAGCTAAAGCATGATGAGGTTGCCCCCTCCAGGCCATAAAATTAAGGGATCGTAATGCTTGTAGCGCGCGCATCTCCTCTGGTAGGCCGGTGAGTTTTTGATTTACCTCATTACCCGCAATAATCATGAGATGTTGCAGCCTAGAAAATCTTCCAATCTCTGGTGCAAGAGCGGCTAAATTCCTCAAAGTCAAGTCAACTACAGGACGTAACGCGTCCGCGGGCACAGGATTGTTAATCCAGTCTCGAACAGTATTGTAATCTCCGTTCATCCGCACGAGAGGTGGTCCAATATTCGGATGAAGCGCTTTAACTCTCCTCCAGAGCAAGGCGAGCTGCTTGTCCAATCCTTGCATAGCAGAAAGACTAGCAGATACGATCCGTTCTACTTCACCAAAGCGCCAAAAGTGAAAAGAATGCTGACCCTCTTTTTGGATTTCAGCATCCAACAAACCTACTGCTTCAGCACCCAAAGACTCAACAGCTCTTTTTTGACTTTGATGGAGTGCGTCAAAACACGCAGCAATTTCATGAGGATTAGAAGGATCTAGGTCCTGTCTAGCGATGACATCTCGAAAACGCGCGCAAGTCCGACAAACGGCGAGAACAGTACGAAGATTATGATTAAGCATCTCCCACGCTCGTGCCTTTTCAGGATTTTTCTGCATGGCTGCAAGCGGTTTTTTGCATGCGTCTAAATAGATTCCCAAATGTCCTAGACGCTGCCGCCTAACATCCTCATCCCGTTCCTCAAGAGCTAAATTCTTCTCACGCTCCAGGCCGCGCCAAATTCTTGGAAGTATGTAACAATCTATAGATTGAATTAGAGGTGTCAGTTCTTGAAACAGCTGATTGGTGGCATCTTCTAAATTCACATCATGAGGTACGAAGCGAGCCGACTCTGCATGATGGCTCGCGCGATCTTCGGGATGGTTATACAAAAAAGAGCGCGCCTCAAAGACCATCGCCTGCCGGTTCCAAACCCCAAGCTCCGGATGCGCTGAGAGTGAGGCATCCATCAGGTAGCTCATCACAAGCTTCCCGATGGTATCCTCTGGGCCAAGCGGGGTCGCAAGGAACGCTATGGGATCTGTAAAGGAACTACTTTGAACTGCAATATCATGTGCCATAAAAGTGAATAGAATTTTACCAGCTTTTCTTAAAAAGATTCTATGTAATTGATTAATTCAAAAAGCTTGGTTTTGTCGTGTTAACTTCAACAATAAAAATTTATTTTAGCGTTGTAGATATTGTGCTATGCGGATAAATTTCTTCGAAAACCTTTTATTTGGAGAACGCATGACCGCAGAAATTGAAGTGAACA
The DNA here is from genome assembly GCA_044451165.1 of Chlamydiales bacterium. Taxonomy (GTDB): domain Bacteria; phylum Chlamydiota; class Chlamydiia; order Chlamydiales; family Rhabdochlamydiaceae. The sequence continues at coordinate 2,518 of JBIOJU010000191.1, forward strand.
GTCGCGACTTTTGGATGCGTTATGTCACAACTTCACAGTACGAAGCAGGTGAACGGTTAGGCGCAGTTCCAGATCGATGGGCGCTGCAAGAGCCTGTAATCCAATTGCGGATCCATCATAGATACCGCCCAACAATTCAAAAGTGGAGCATTGAACGTGTGGAGAATGCAGCTCCATGGGCCGGAGTGGTCGGAAAAATCCTATCAATCATTGGGTCCTGTATCGTCTTTTACACTTATGGCATCTACAGTCGCCCTCAAAAAACACTCGCATTTACTCGCGAAATCGGGACACGAATAACGAATGAATGGAATGGGGCATCGCCCGTACGACGAGCGATCCTAGACTTAGTAGGCGTGCAATTATCGATCGACGCAATAAACGCATCCCGCATACAAAAATATGCAATTTCTGCGCTCACATTGCTTACCAGTGGAATCTGTATCGCAGCCGAAGCTCTCATTTCTTCAACACTCTTAATGACTGCGGGAAAGACCCTGGCCGTGGCAGCTGTTGCAATAGCCCTCGTTACCTTCTTTTGGCACTGGAGCGATACCGCTCGTCTTAGACAAAGCTATAGTGCAATTCTTCGAGGTGGGGTTCATAGCAGCGGCAGACCTGG
>JBIOJU010000192.1:0-3110 GCA_044451165.1 Chlamydiales bacterium
ACGTTTTGCAATGAGGTTACAACATCTGCTTCGTGACTTAAAAAAGTCTCTCTTCCTACGCGTCGTGCCAGTAGAGAGCAGCTCTCATGAAATTTCTCTTCCAAAAGCTGGTCTGTGTCAATAAATTCGAGGCCTACTCTTACCGCAAGAAGACGTCCAAAATGGGTCTTACCAGACCCCTTAAATCCACATAGAATAAGGTTCATTCCAGTCCACCACCAAGCTTTTGAAAATCTTGAAAAAAAGTCGGATAACTTTTGGCAATACAGGTGTACCCTTCGATCGTCGACTCCCCTTTTGCACCAAGGGCGGCAACAAGAAGAGAGAGGGCAATGCGATGGTCGTGATGAGAAAAAAGCTGCGCGCCAGCGAGCTGTGAGGGATAGACGAGCAGTCCATCCTCTCTTTCTTCTACTTTCGCCCCCATTTTTTTGAGCTCGGCAGCAATCGCTGAAATCCGGTTGCTCTCTTTCATGCGTGCGATTTTTCCACCCACAATTTCCGTGGGCGACTCTGCAAAGCAAGCTAGCGTTGCAAAAAGAGGAAGTGCATCAATCACATCATTCACATCGAGACGTGCGCCGTTTAATTTGCTCTTCATCACTCGAAGAGAGCTTTTTGTTACCTCGATCTTTGCGCCTAATTTTTGCAACATTGCAATCACCTGTTTATCTCCCTGTGGATCTTCAAAGTGGAGATTGTCGAGTGTGATTTCGGATCCTGTGACAAGAGCTGCTGCAACGGGATAGGTTGCCGTGCTAAAATCTGCAGGCACAGTGTAAGAAAATCCCGACAAACTCGCCCCTCCTGAAAGATGGTAGTGTGTGTATCCTCTACGCTCGTAAGAGATCTGGAAGCGATCCAGCCAGCTTAACGTGAGGTCGATCCACGGCCTCTCTCCTGGATCGCTCACTTCGATCTCTGTGGTGCCTTGTAAAAAGGAAGCTGCAATGAGAAGCGCGGAGACCGGTTGCGAGTCTCTTCCACACATCTTTACATATCCTGGCCTCATGGGACCGCGAATGATGATCGGCGCAAATCCATCCAATTTTGTTGAAATTGCGCATGCGCCCAGCTGCTCTAGTGCCTCGAGTAGTGGCTGAACGGGGCGATTGTAGCGAATCGAATGATCGCCCGTGATTACGGTGTAACGGGGAAGATGTGCTGCAAGCGCTCCAATGAATCGAAGAACGAGGCCGGAATTTTGTGCATCGATCACATCATCGGGTGGCTGTAGCACGCCATCCACGCCTCTAATTTCTATGAGATCTTCTTGACGAGATATTTTGGCGCCAAGCTGTTCTACAGCGCATAGCATCGCCTCGGTATCAGGAGAGCAAAGAGGATTTTGTATACGGCTAACCCCCTGCGCCATAAGAGCGAAAATAATTGCTCGCATCGTCTGCGACTTGGAAGGGGGGACGGAAATAGCACCGTTAAGCCGGCTTGGTTTGATCGATAATTTCTGCATATTTCTGAAGGGCTTTTTCCAAAATTTTGGGATCTACCTCTATACAATATCTTCCACCAAAAGGGACCACCTCTCCAATTTTCTTTAGCAGAACAAAACTTGGTAGCGGTCCGCTGCTTTTTTTATCATAGGCCATGGCAGAGAGTAAACTCTCCAGGGTGACTCTGGATGAGAGCGCAAGGGGAAAATCATAAGCGCACACCCATTTTAACGCGGTGAAAAAATCTTCTTTTTTCAAATAGCCCAGCTCAACACTGATCAAGCATTCGATCAGCATTCCAATTGCAACTGCATCACCGTGAGGCATCCGCCACTCCTCGATCCGTTCTAATGCGTGTCCAACCGTATGACCAAAATTGATGAGACGCCGCCTTCCATCTTCTCCAAAATCTGAGCCCACGACCTCCTCTTTAAGCGCACACGACCTGCGCACAAGCGTCTCTTGGTCCTTTACATCCAAGAGAGATGGATCGAGCGTAAGGGCGTATTTGATCACTTCTGCCATTCCCGAGCGCACCTCATGCGCTGGAAGAGAGGTAAGACAGTCGAGATCTGAGACGACAAGCTGGGCCGAATAAAATGCGCCGATTAAATTTTTTCCGTGCGGGGTGTTCACACCGGTTTTTCCTCCGATGCACGCATCGACCATTCCCATCAGCGTTGTGGGAATTAAAATGAGCGGCACTCCTCGACAAAATGTTGCAGCGACAAACCCGCCCAGATCTGTCACAACACCCCCACCCATTGCAATGAGAGCAGACGTGCGTCCGAACCGACGAGAGAGCATCTGATCTTCAAGCGCCTGCTTGGTCTCACGCGTTTTGTGTTTTTCGCCCGGAGGAAAAGTGAAGAGCTCAAGGTCGAGACCATGAGCAAATAACTTCTCTTTAAAAAGCTTGGCCACGCCCTCATCCATGATCAGGGCAAAGCGCGAAGAGAGTTTTAGGAGCTTCTCTCTAAAACTTTTCTCCTTTAAAATTCCCTTTCCGATCCATACTTCAGAGGTCATGCTTTTTTTAACCGTTAATTCCTTAAAAGAGGGAAGAGAGAACCTTTACAATCCCAGAATCGATGGGATAGAGCTCAGGCTAGATCGATTTGAAACCATCGATTTCACAGCGCTCTCAGCACTCCTGCTCGGCTCTCCTCTCCCCTTCTTGTTCACGCTTCGCAAGTCAAAGGAAGGTGGCAAATTTTTTGGAAGTGAGGAAGAGCGGTTTGTTTTAATCGAACAGCTCATGCAGCTCAAGCCCTCCTTCTTCGATTTAGAGTATGATATCCCAGCTTTCTTTTTAAAGAAGATGAGAAAGAACCATCCTTCCGTAAAACTGATCCTTTCTTATCACAACTTTGAAAATACAGTCGATGTTGAAAAGCAGCTTGCTAAAATGTCTTCTCCTCACGCGTTTGCTTATAAGATTGCCTGTCATGCACCCTCCTCACTCGATGCGCTCCAGATGTGCGCGTCGATAAAAGACAACAATGTGGCTGTCTTAGGGATGGGAAAATTGGGCGAGATCACGAGGATTCTCTCCCCAATCACTGGAAATTGCTTTAACTACGCAAGTAGAGCTGAAGATCTCTCTCCTGCACGTCAGCTTCCAGTCTCGTTCTTGGACCAAGTATATAACTATACTAC
>JBIOJU010000193.1:0-3110 GCA_044451165.1 Chlamydiales bacterium
AAAAGTGGTCGGTATTATCTCCAGCCTCTTCCTGAGCATTTTCTCTCCGACACTCAAACTTCGCTTTCGACCAGAAGAGACTGCAGGTCGATTTGAAAGAGACGTAACGCATGCAGAGGGTAATATCGCATTCTTCACAAGGCAACCCATCACAGCCGACCACATTGGCCTCTACGGAACTTTTGCGCATGCTTTCACTGGAAATCTTCTGGGACGCATTTGGAATGACCCGTGGCGCTTTGCCGAAGGGCTAGTGGAGATTGTGCTAGTGGTAGCCCTAACGACTCTTGCAGCTTCAACTCTTGCAACATCTTCTACAGCCGCAACCGTTCTTGCCGTTCTCCTCACATGCGAAACAGCCATCTGCATCGGCCGCATCGCTGCACCACTCCTCTTCGGTCTCCTGTCCCAACTCCCCTCCCCCGAAGCGACTGTGCGCTAATCCAAAACAAACACCATCAGGCCCGCAGCAAGCCCCGATAGAATAAGATCTCTATTTTCATAGATAGTCATTGGCCTTTCTTGGTCAGGGCCCCTACGGGAGTAATGATAAAAATGATATAACGAAATAATGATAAGAAGAACGTCGCTGCTTTGCCGCATCGGCGCCATGCGCCGAAAATTTTTATCGTTCTATCATTCTATCTTTTTATCATTACTCCCGTAGGGGTCTTTCGTAAGCAAGATGTGGATCATAGGATGTGTATTACTTGACGAAGCCGAGCTGGGGAATTCGGAGATCGACAACGATCTCTTTACGCGTCTCCTCCATACGCGCGAGCTCTTTTCTGAGCTCGAGATAGTTGCTGAGCTCTTGGAGGGTGTTTTTGGGTGTGAGCCTTAGAAAAACCTGCACGGGAGTTTTTTTCTGGAAGCGCTCTTCGATGAGAAGAACGATCTCGCGCTTTCCGAAGCTCGGATGCGAGGCTTGAGAAATATCTAGCCTTTTCACTAAAAACAGATCTCTATAGGGCGCAGAAGCGAGCAGGCGGAGAAGCTCTACCCCCATTTTGAAATTGGGATGATCGATCCGCACTTTCCAATGCAGGTTTTTTACTTGCGGGAGTCCCAGAAAGATCTCTGGCAGGATTTTTGGCGCAAAAAATGGAGAGAGAGGGAAAAGATACCCGTCTTCATCAAGTGCGCTATTTTCAATATCATAGAGTTTTGCAACGGGTTCACGCACGGTGTAGGCGATGTAGAGGGTTTCTGGGTCCGCCACTTTCACCTCTGCCGTTTTAATCACAGGAGAACGAAGCAGCAGCTCCTCTGCTTTCATGGATTTAAAATGGAGAGTGGATACAGGACGGTCTTGTGAAAGGTTTAAGAGCTCTGCAAGGTAGGCAGTTCTTATGGCTTCTTTTTTGGGTCCTGTCTGAACAATCCTGGTGATGGTATTCGATTTCGATTTCTTAGCCACGCCTCTCTTTTTAAAGAGCTGCTGAATCGCAAAATATCCACTACCTGAAATGACAAGTGTGGAAAGAAGAAGAAAAAAGATCGCCCGAAAAGATCCAATCTGTTTATTTCGATGCATCTTTTTTAATTAAAAGGTCCAAGATTTCAGGTCCAATTTTTGTGATATCTCCTGCTCCCATGGTGACGAGAAGATCCCCCTTTTTCAGTAGAGGAACAATATCCGTTGCAAGTCCCCTGCGAGGAAAATAGTGCAGATGGAGGGGATACTTGACTCGCAGCTTTCTGAGAAGAACCTCTGTGGTCACACCATCGATGGGGGCCTCGCCTGCTGCATAAATATCAGTCAAAATCAACTCATCCGCTTCTCCAAACACTTCTGGGAAGAGATCCATGCACTCTTTTGTTCTTGAGTAGCGGTGCGGCTGAAATGCAACGACAAGTCGCCTCTCTCCCGCAGCAGCTTTAAGCCCTCGTAGCGTTGCCAAAATTTCTGTGGGATGGTGTGCATAATCGTCATAAAGCAGAATGTGCCTATGCTCACCTTTTTTTTCGGCCCTTCTTCCCACCCCTTGAAAACTTTTTAGCGCAGATCGTATCTCCTGCTCGCTGACGCCCAGCCGCAACGCAAGTCCAAAGACAGCGGCGCCATTTAAGGCGTTGTGCTGGCCGATAAGAGGAAGAATAATCTCACGATATTCTTTACTCTCAAAGCGCACATTAAAAACCAGGTGCCATCCCTCTTGATGGAAATGGGTGATGCGAAGGTCTGCACCCTGCTGAAAACCATACGTTGTTCCGGGAATTTTTGCGCGACGGACCCTCTCATCATCGATGCAAATAAAGCAGTGGGCGGACGAGCGGATATTTTGCGCAAACTTTAAAAAACCCTCTTCGAGTTTTTGCTCTGTGAGCCAGTGATCAAGATGGTCATTGTCAATGTTTGTGATGATGCCGCCAAAACCGCGATATTTCAAAAAGGTGCCGTCACTCTCGTCGGCTTCTGCTACAAAATAAGTTCCCTTGCCATGTTTTCCGTTTGTTCCAAGGCTTCGCACAATCCCACCAATGGCGAGCGAAGGAAATAAACCGGCTTCGGAGAGAACGTGTGCAAGCAGCGAGGAGGTGGTGGTCTTGCCATGCGTACCTGCCACTAGGAGCGGTTTGCTGCCTTCTAGGAGCATCGCCAGAAGATCGGAGCGGTGAAGGATAGGACATTCCAGCTTTTGTGCTTGAAGATATTCTGGATTATCCTTGGCAACCTGGCTGTTATAGATCACATTTTTTTTCTGATCGATCGTCCCAGCAGCATGTCCCACCACAATCTCTGCCCCTTCATCTTTTAAACTTTCGAGCAAGAGAGAATGCGCCTGATCGCTACCTGAGACTTTATGCCCGCGCTGCAGCAAAATCCGCGCAAGGGCGCTCATTCCAATTCCACCAATGCCGATAAAATGATAGGTCTCAGCCATGCAATTTTCTCCAAATGATCTTTGAGAGAGTCTCTTTCTCATGCTTGGTTCGAAAGGTGCGTAAAGCACTCTTCATCTGCTCTCTTTTGCTTGGTTCAAGCAGCTCATTTAAAAGCGCTGACAAGCGTCCCGCATTTAACTCTCTTTCACAGAGGAGACGTGCGCCGCCGATCTCCCGCTCCATCACATCGCCATTTTTTTTCTGATGGTCATCTGTTGCAA
>JBIOJU010000194.1:0-3087 GCA_044451165.1 Chlamydiales bacterium
GACCTGTGTCTACTAGATCAATTTTCCACTCGTGCGACACTCTCTTCTGCACACGTATTTCTCCGTTTTGCAAATCTACCGAGATGTCGCTATTAAGGCGGTAAAAATTAAGGAAATATTCTTTTATAACGTCGCCTTTGTAGCCCAAGGCGATGATGAATTCATTGAACCCGTATGCCGAGTAAATGTTCATTAGATGCCAAAGCAGAGGCATCTCGCCAATTTCAACCATAGGCTTAGGTCGATCATGCGTTTTTTCGGAAATTCGCGACCCGAGCCCACCAGCAAGAATTACAACTTTCATATGGTTCTTTAGAAAAGAAAAATAAAACATAGAAAATTGTTGATTGCAAGTAAAGGTTTTATGAATATTTGCCTTCCTCCTGTGGCGGCGTTGAAAAATGGTTGGGATTTACTTCGTCATTGGAAATCGATAAGATTTTGCCATAAAGAAAACAGAGGTAGATTATGCGAGTGTTGATATTTTTCGTTCCCTTGTTGTTTGCCTTCTCTCAAGCTGATCTTCCAGAACCATACAATAGTGTGGAACTGCTCCCTTACGATCCTCATGGTTGGTATGGCAATGCTAGTCAGATGAAGCGTGTGATTGAAGGCTCGCATATCAAAACTGTTGTTGAAGTGGGATCTTGGCTTGGCCAATCGACTCGGCACATTGCTTCGCTGCTACCCGAAGATGGAAAGGTTTATGCAGTGGACCACTGGCTGGGGTCTGTCGAACATCAACCTGGCCAGTCGGCCTGGCATCCGGCTCTCCCGCAGCTCTACCAGCAGTTTCTCTCAAATGTGATTCATGCTGCAATGACAGATAAGATAATTCCTATCCGAATGAGCAGTCTAGAGGCGGCACAAGAGTTAGCACAAAGGGGTTTGCAGGTAGATATGGTCTATCTTGATGCAGGACACGAGAAAGAGGTGGTTTATGCAGATCTTTGGGCATGGTATCCCTTTGTACAAGATCATGGGATCATGTGCGGTGATGATTGGGAGTGGAGAAGTGTGAGAAAAGCGGTCCAAGAGTTTGCTAAACAGCGAGGATTACAAGTAAAAGCGAACGGTAATTTTTGGATATTCGTCAAGTGAAACGCCCGTATTTCTATCTGCCAGTTTGCATCTTGCTGCTCCTTGGAGTGGTTTTTTTCTTCTACCCAACGGGTTGGGAAGCGCAGCTTGTGAGAAAGATTAAAAAGGGAAAGCCGCCTGCTTGGGCGATCGAACAAATTCGAGAGGATCTTAAGCCGTTTGCCAAACAGGGTGTTCGGAAAGAGCTCCTTGACCAGGTCATGGCACGAGATACAGGAGATCTTTTTTTCGTGCGCTACCAGATTAAGGGAGAAGAGATCTTGATGAGAAATCAAGGGAAGCTCTCGCCTATCGCTGCTTCCCGTGCGTTTCTTATTCAAGAGGCGCTGCGCTCTCTTGCAAAGTGCATACCGCTTCCTGAGGTGGATTTTGTACTGACCGTCCACGATGCATTGACGGAAGGGGATTTTCCTGGACCAGTTTTTGCTTTTGCAAAAGATGGGTCGAACAGCCGCGGGATTCTTTTTCCCGATGCGGAAGCGCTGGGAGGAAATCTGAAAGAGTTGGAAGAGGTGCGCCTGGGAAACAAAAAGTTTCCTTGGGATAAGAAAACTGCAAAGAGTTACTGGCGAGGCGCGACGACAGGAAGAGGTTTTTCATCGAGAGATTTTCTTGAACTTCTACGCACAAAAGTTGTGGCATTGTCGTTAAAGCATAGTGAGAGTATCGACGCGAAATTTACACAGCTCGTCCAGTGTACAGACCCTGAAAACGTGCAAGACGGTTTTGCAAGCTATTTTGGTAAAGGCATTCCTATTAGAAAGCATCTAGCTTATAAGTACCAGCTGCTGCTGGATGGCAATTCCTGTTCTTACACGAGAGCCTACTGGCAACTCTTTTCTGGATGTCCAATTTTTAAACACGCCTCTACTCACGTGCAGTGGTATTATCGAGGACTTCAACCAAACGTTCACTACATTCCTCTTCAGTCCGATTGTAGTGATCTTGTCGAAAAGATCGAATGGGCAAAATTGCATGATGAAGAGGTGCGTGCAATTGGCAATGAGGCCTACAGATTTGCACAGGAAAACCTGACGCATATCGACATTTTGTACTACGTCTATCTACTCCTCATAGAATACTCCAAATTATGCGCATAGTTTTAGACACAGATGACCGTTCGCTGATCTGCAGAGAGGGCGGCGTTGAAAAGAGGCTTCCGCTTTACTCAAATGAAGCTTTTGAACTGCTTTCCCATTTCTGGCTCAAGGTGGGTTGGAACCAGCGCTATACGTTTACCTTTTCTTGGATGGGAAGGCCGGTGATTCAGCTTCCAGAGGATCTCATTCGCTACCAGGAAGCGATCTTTGCCCTCAAGCCAGATCTAGTCATTGAAACTGGAATTGCAAAAGGAGGCTCTCTAGTTTTTTCAGCAAGCATCTGTAAACTCCTTGGCAAAGGAAGGGTGATTGGGATCGACATTGATATTCGTCCACACAATCGTGAAGCGTTAGAAGCGCATCCGCTTGCGTCTCTCATCACATTAATTGAAGGAAATTCCATTGATAAAGATGTGCTGGATAGAGTGAAAGGAGAGATCGGAGGAAACGACACTGTTTTAGTGCTTCTAGACTCGTGTCATAGCAAAGCTCACATGCTTGCGGAACTAAAGGCTTATAGTCCTTATGTGAGCGTGGGATCTTATATCATTGCAACGGATGGCTTTATGGCAGATCTTCACGATGTTCCAAGAGGAAGATCAGAATGGAAGATAGATAACGCGCAGGCAGCAGTAGAAGAATTTTTGCAGGAGAATGTGGAATTTGAGTTAGAAATTCCCACGCGTCCATACAATGAGAGCACACTGGAAAAAGGTGTGACACAATGGCCCAAGGCATGGTTGCGGAGGAAGAGATGAAGCCTTTACGTGTTGGAATTGATGTGACGGTACTGCTCCGCTTACAAGGTGGGATCAGCTACTACATTTTTTATCTTCTCGACGAGCTGATCAAACAAAAGCGTGATTGCCACTTTTATCTTTACACC